>JAHFKX010000095.1 GCA_023245115.1 Candidatus Woesearchaeota archaeon | reverse complement strand
GCAGGCATGAGGAAACAAAGGCTAAAGACAATCACAAAAAAAACGTGCTTCGCTCGGGCTTTGAAAAGTTCATGGCAACAATTAAAAAATTCAGATTGTAAATGCGCCGGCTGGGATTTTCCTGCACAACTCAACCTTAGTTGCATTGGCGCTAGCCAATGCGACACGGGGTTTGGGCAGTGCCCAAGAACTAAGGGGCAGAGCCCCTTGGGTCTTGGAATTGAACCCAGATCAGTAGCTGTCTCCGTAGGGACTCCACGAAGCTTTGCTTCGCGTCATGGAAGGCTACGGTCCTTTCTTGCAAAGGAAACCAGCGAAACTGGTTTCGCTTCGTACCATTAGACTACCGGCGCATAATTATAGATTTTAGTTACTCTTTTAAAGCCTTTTTACGAGTGTCTCTTATGACAATACTAATACTTGCAGCCCATCCAGACGACATAGCTGTTGGCCTGGGCGGTACAGTAGCAAAATACGCGCGACAGGGCAAGCACATAGTTGCAGTAATCTTTTCCTATGGCGAAGGGGCAGACCCAATAAAAGACTCCACTTCTGTCATCAAACAGCATGTCGCGGAGGCCAAAAAAGCTGCCAAAATGCTCGGCATTAAAGAAATAATGTTTCTTGGCCTGAGTGATTTAACATTCGAAAAGGATTCTGAAGAGCCGTCAACTGAAAAGAAGCTAACTGATATATTTGAAAAGTATGAACCTGAATTAATATTCATACACAAAAACGACGACATGCATCCTGCGCACAAAATTGTTGCAGAAATAACTGAGCATGTAGCAAACAAAATAAAAATAAAGATGCCATTCTATGCGTATTACGTGTTCCCGCCAATTGGGCCAGGCCACAGAAACCAGCCAAAGCTTTATGTTGACATATCTGATGTGTTCGCGCTAAAGAAAACAGTTATGAACATTTTCAAAACTCAGAAAATGTTTTTCTCATTCTACCAGATTCCCGCTACACTTTTTAATAACTGGCTGGCTGGCTTCAAGGCACGTTGCAAATACGCCGAAGTTTTTTACAAGCTTTAGAATTCGGACAAAAACGCCTTATTAGTTTTAAGTTCTTTGCCGGCCTGCACAATTAACGCGTGGTATTCGTTGAATAATTTTGCATCTTTTGGCAAGTTTGTTTCAAAGAAATTTTTAATATCGTGATACTTCATATCGTATTTAATTAATTTTAGCTTTGAGAAAATTCTTTTTGTGTAAGTGTCAACTACAAATTCTGGTTGGGCATATGCGTAGAGGCGGATTGAATCCGCTGTTTCTGGGCCAATGCCATGGACTTCCAGAAGTTCCGCTCTGTTTGGAATCCTACTTCCAAGCTTCAGGAAAAATTCCGAAACAGCCTTTAGCTTTTTTGCTTTTTGGTTGTGGTAGCCTGCTGGCTTGATGATTTCTGAGAGCCGCGCATTATTAGTTTTGAGTATTTTGCTGAAGTTAATTGATTTGTTTTTCTTCAGATTAACAATCGCTTTCTCGACATTCTTCCAGTTTGCTGATTGTGTCAGGATAGCGCCGATTATGATTTCTTCTCTCGAATCGCCAGGCCACCAGTGCTGAGGGCCAAACTTAGCGTATAACTTATTGTAAATTTTCATTAAATCCATAGTATTAAGCGCGCCCGAGATGACTTTCTTCGGCACGAGCATCTTTTGCAGCTTTATGCTGCCACCTTTCTTTCTAGATACCCTGAAGCGTCTTTCTTTGGAAAGAAAGAAACTACCGATTTGAACACCTGACCTGCGCATCTCTCTGGCCGATTTTATGGCCGTAGGAGTGCGCCGCTCTATTTGGGCAGCAGACCAAATCCGCGGACTTTGTCTGCGTTATCCAAGCTGAGCTACGGGCGCATAATATAAACAACAAAATTCAATTTAAAAGATTGTCTATCCGCTGACAAAACTCAATTCCCCACTATCTGCCGCCTCTAAAATCTGCTTGCCAAGTTTGCTCTTTTTATGTATGCGAAGCTCGCCATTCCTTGGGACTTGCAAGCTGGCCAATTCTTTACTTCCAACTAGCATTTTTACTGCGCGAACATGCGTCGGCAGGTAAATTGAAACGAACTTGCTTGCCTCGCGATATTTGAAGGCAACTGCTTCGCCTGCAGATGGCCTGCCTCCGGACTGCCCCTTCTTTTTAATCGGCACTACAACGGTCTGATCCCCGTATGTATACAATTCATACTCAAGCTCCTGCGTTTCGAAGTCGCGGACTTCCACGACTGGCCTTGACAAATCCGCCTCTACCATGCCAGTCGGAACTTTAACTTTCATAGCCATTTCAAAAACTCGACTCACGTTGCCGTCTTTCACAAAAACTACAGTGTCAATTATCTGCGGAATCATGCCCAGCTCAACCCTGCCGATAAATCTCTGCACAGAGTCAATTGGGTTTGTTGCGTGGATTACTCCTGCAAGGCCAATGCCTGCCAGCCTTAAATCGGCATACAATCTGAAGTCTTCTGTTGTTCTCATTTCGTCAAAGATAGTATAATCTGGCCGCGTCAAAAGCATTACGTTGTGAATATCATCCCTCGTGCCCAAGTTTTTAGAATATTGCACAACTTCCGGCGGAACCTGCAAGTCTCGTGGTGATTCAATTGTTTTGACAATTTTTCTTAATTTGACATACATTTTTGCAAGCGCAGATGCAAAAGTAGTTTTACCTGAGCCAGGCGCGCCGGAAATTAAAATTCCAGTTGCTGAACTTTTTAATCTCTGCAAGAGTTTTGCGTTTAATTTATAATCTTCAATTTCCAAAGTTGCGACTGGCCTGACCGCAGTGATTTCCCAGCCATCAGCGAATGGCGGCCTCGCAATAACAATTCTAAAGTTTTTGAATTGTAAAATTGTCATTCCGGGGTTTGTGTATTCAATGAAAGAGCCTTCCGCAAGCTTTGTTTTTTCAGTAACATCCGCAGCGAATGTTTTTATCTCGTGCAGCGTTAGTGGAGTTTCTGCGAGCTGGACAAATTCCCACTTGCCTGGCTTGCCTTTCTTCGCATTTGGTGGAACTCCTTCCTTCAGGTGGACGGACATTGTTTCCGCGTCAAAGAACTTTTCGATTGCCAGCGCGCCTACTTCCCTAACAGAAACCGGAAGGATTAAAATTGTTTTTACGCCCAAGGCTTCCGCTACTGTGGCCTGCACCCTGTCTCCAGTAATTAAAGTTGCTTTTAGTTTTACTGCTGTTTCCCTGATTAAATCATCCATCTCGCCAACACGCGCGCCTTTGATTCTGTCCACGGTTGGCCTGCTGCCATGGAACTCGAACTTAATTTTGCCTTCTTTCGC
>JAHFKX010000094.1 GCA_023245115.1 Candidatus Woesearchaeota archaeon | reverse complement strand
ATTTTCTGGCAAAAATACAAAAACAGATTTGTATCAAAATCGCAAAGCGTCGATTTGGAATAACTCCAAAGATGTAGCAATTTTGCTGGATAAAAATAATAATTTAGTTAGCCGTTATCCGCAGCAAGCCACGCGGATAATTAATGGATATGCTTTCAAAGCTGGCACTAAAAGCGGAATTAGCGATGCAAGCGTTGCAGCAACTTTGACTGCAAATCCAAACGCGCCCGGAAAATCAACAACTACAGATAACAACGGATATTATTTACTGGATAATTTGGTGCCAGCCAAATACAAAGTAAATGTTTCAAAGAAAGGTTTTGTTTCTGAATCTGAAATTGTTGATGTAACAAAGAATGATGTTATGCAGGATTTTTATCTCGAGCAATCAAGTTCAGAAATAAAAGTAGTTGTTGAAAAAATTGAAATTATTCCAACGCAACCAGAGTGGAACAAAACACACAAAGTTAAAGTTACTTTTAAAAACGAAAGCGATGATATTTATCACTTTGAAACTACATTGTATCGCCGTAAATCTGTCAGTGACGATTGGAGCGAAGTACCCGGAGCACAGCATTACTTTGATGAAACAATAGAAAGAGATGAAATCAAAGATGTAACATTCACTATGCCAGTAAAAGACTGGATGGATTGGGAATGGTTTACTAAAAACACATTGGGCTTTGCAACAGAAACAGAACTTTCTAGAAAAATTTTATACAAAGTTTGGTTTAAAGCTGTTAGGCAGGAAGATGAACCTGCGTTTGAAAATGGAAAAGAGTTTGAAACAACAGTTAAAGTTTCACAGAAAAAAAGAGACGCACTAAACGAATATAATAAACAACTCGGAATAGCTGAAGCAGCGACAGCTAGTGCGGCCGCCTTAACACTTGCTGGTATTGCTGCAGCAGCAGGGCTTATTACTGCCGCTGCAGCGCCTTTTCTCTTCGCTGCAGCAGCCATAGCAGCGTATGTTGCTTATCAAGCTAAAAAAGCAGCAGAAAGCCAATATGAGGTTATGAAAGATCCATGAACAATAGTAATCCGCCAAACACAAGTTTAGAAACAATCATAGCAAAAGATACGCGAATGATTAGTTTGGCCAGCAGCGTGTCTTATGGAGTAGCATTGCTGGCAGTTACAACATATGTTTCAAATCTGGCAACAGATTTATATTTCTCGCTAAAATATTCTGATAACTCAATACCCGGGCACAGCTTTTTTTCAGAACTAGTTTTATTTAGTGCTTTCGTTGCTACAGTTGCAGGTAAATATCTCAGCGAACATGCACAAAATTTAAGGGCGGCAAAATTAGCACAATTAATGCTCAAGTCAGATAAAATATAAAGTTAAACCGTGCTAGCTTCAGCTGCTGGTGCCGCGGCTTATTTTGATAACGAAAATGTTAACAAACAAGAAAAAATTATGAATGATGCTTAAAATGGTATTTAATTGGTTAAAAAAATATGAGAGTAATGGTCGTGACTTATTCGGCGGATTATTGTATGGTTTGGCAGTTATAAATGGGTTTGGATATGTTAGGGGTTTGGTAACAGATTTGTATTTTTTAATACACAATCCAAATTTTCACAATGAACTTCCGGGCACGGATTTTATGTCAGATGTGTTGTTATTTAATACTTGTTTATTCGTAATGCTGGGGCATTATGTTAGTGCGCGGGCACAAACTGCAAAGTTAAAAGAACTAGAAAGAATAATAAACGAGAAATAATCATAGTTTACAAATCAGTGGCATCTGCAATTGCTACTGTTGTGGGTGCTGAATCAAGTAGAATGGAAGGTATTGCAGGATCCGACCGTTCCCATCCGAGCTTAATCCCGCAAATTAAAATGAAAGAATTCTTAATATTTCTTTGGATAATTGCAGGCTTCATAGCAATGGCGTTCTGCGAGGCGTACATCGAGGGCAAGCAACCGTGGGCTTCTGGCGGGATTGGCTGGCGTGTCAAGCTGTCCAAAAATTTTATGAAAAATGCGCGAAAACCCCGCTCTTCAGAGCGCGGGATGAAGCGCATTTTCCATTCCAAAAACTCGCCTTAAAGGCGAGTGCCCGCAAAAACCACGGACTTTAGTCCGTGGATAGGGCATGAGCGGCGAGTTTTTGTTATAGGAATTGTGATTTCTGTTTTATCTTGGTGGTTTTTGTGGAAATATTAATTAGCGGTAACGGATATAGTTTAAGAAAACCTTAAAAAGCGTTAATATAGCAAACTTCTCGAGAGACTTAATATGATTGGAACACAAATGTCATGCCAGCCAACAATTCAGCCTAGCGCGGATTTGGCAGACGTGTTGCGCAGCATGTATGCGCAAAATACGAATTGTGCAGAAGCATTTGGCTGGAGACTACACGAAAGCGTGGAAGATTGCCTAAGTATAATAAGCAAATCGCCGCCAAAAGAATTAACACTTAAATCGCTTGATGATTTTGAATTGGCAAACCCGGATGCCGCAAGATTTTTACAATACCTCGTTGCATTTGCGCCGCACAAAGAGCTGGTCGAAACTTTTGGCAAAGATATTTTGCTTTGGACGTGGGCGCAGGGCGTGTATTTGCGCAAGGATATAGAAAATTCAGTTGTTTCATTAACGAATAAAAACCTTGATTTGCTTGAACGGGCAAGGCTGTACGCGTGGCGCGTACTATGCACTTGCGATGCTATGCAGGTAATGCAAACGTATGATTTATTTTCTAGCCTGCCAGATACATTAGCAAAAATTAATCTACCTGATTTGTTGCACGGGAACAAGTTGCAGAAAATTAAACTGTCTGATGAAATGATAGCTAAATATTTATTGTCTTTTGTAAGAACAAAGGGGGATTATGAGAGCGGTCGGGAGGAACGCTGGGGCGATCACAATGTCGTTGGCAATAGAACCTTTGCTATTTGGATGGACGCACCAGTAGGAATTGCTCTGATGTATGAGGGCCAGCCAAGCGCAGTAGTATCATTTGCTCCAAAAAGTTTAGACACATTAATGATTCACCAGTTGCAGGGCGTACAGCCGCGAATTATTGAACATTATAAATTTGTTGGTTCCATTCGCACACGCGGCTTATCTCAGCTTGACTGGCGTAAGCTATTAGTAGAGTGCGCTGAGCACGTTGCAAAGACGCAGGGTTTCAAAGAGCTGGCAGTACAGGGCGCACATAATAATTATTGGATAAAACCGCGCCAGGGTGAGGCAAAAGCGCACTTGTCGCTTAATGAAGCAGTGCTAAAATACAACAAGCAGGCAGAAAGGCTTGGATTCAAACAAAGAGAAGATAAAAATTGGTATAGGGTTTTGAATTAATTACGCGAT
>JAHFKX010000026.1 GCA_023245115.1 Candidatus Woesearchaeota archaeon | reverse complement strand
ATACTTTTCTCAAAAAAATACATAAATTTTAGCTATTTAAACAGAAAAATGCTAATTTTACGCATACTTTATAAAATAAGGCATAACTTTTATAAACCCACAATATGAGGAAAGCACATGGCAATCGTTGAGTCAGAATTGCCGGCCAGCCGGATAAAGTTGGACGAGAAAGATAAGAAAGTTCTTAGCTACGTGCTTGAGAACGGCCGCGCATCCCTGACAGAAATCTCAAAAAAAACCGGCGTGAAGATAGACTCTGTCAAGAGAAGATTGCAGAAGTTCGAAGATGCCGGCCTGATTGCGTATTGGAAGGCGATTGTGTGGTATAAAGCACTTGGCTACCCACTTGCGACTTATGTAAACATAAAATTAAGCCATTACTCTGCCGAAAGCTACAAAGAGTTTGTTAATTTTCTGGCGAAATATAGAAACGTTACTGACGTTGTTTCAGTTTCCGGAAATTACGATTTGTTAATTTATGTTTTGGCAAAGAACCGTTTGGATTTAGACAAAATTATGCAGGAAATACGGCAAAAGTTCAAGGACATAATTTCTGACTGGAATGCTGTAACAGTGGTGCAGTCTTACAAGTTCGATAAGTTTGTTTTCGATTAGTTAAGCCATTGGTAAAAAGACATACGCTGTTTGTTTACCGGGCAGACTGACTGGCATCGCTATTGTTTTGTGCCTGTTGAACATATGTTCGTAAAGTTCTATCATCGTTCTATGGTCATCTGTGTAAAGCTTCGGCTGCAGAGCAGTTTCCGGCACTCGCACCATGAATTGACTGAGGTGGCGAACTGCATCCATCGCACCTTGCCGTGAAACCAATTGGGTATGGTTCAATTTATCGCGGCAGGCCTGTGCTTCTTTGCAAAATGCCTCGCTGATTGGTATTACGCCCTGCAGTTTTTTGGCATCATAGTGGACACCATTAACAAATCCATTCAGTTCGGGGTTATTTACGAAATAGCATGCGTTTACGGCGTTGTTGAACCAGTAGAAGTTGAACAGCATCGCTTCGATTTTGTCTTCTATTGGGCTGTCCGGTGCCTTCAGTGCCTGCGCGGCAAGCCTGACTAATTTTGTACCAATGCCGCCTCCTTTGCAATTAGGATTTACGGCCAGCGAGTAGATTCTCATGAAATTTTTACCGCCTCTTCGTTCGAGTTTCAAATATATCCCGCCGGCAAGGTCATCAAAAATGTTTGTGTTTTGCCATTTTCCGTTTGAAAATATTTCATGGCTGCGGATGCTGTCGTCAACGCGACTGAAATTTTCTGTTTTGTATGCGATAACAAGCAGTCCATTGTTTGACTGCAAGCTTGCCCAAACATCGTGCTTGCTTGGCCTGCCAATGTCCAGATAGTCTTCTTCAGAATCTTGAAATGCTAATATGTCAGTAAGCAAAAATCTTTTGATTGCAGACTCGCGTTCAGGGGCAATAAATTCAAAATTGACGCCTTCAGTAGTGCTAGTTTCCCATACAATTCTATCATCAATAGTCTTTCTGGAAAAGCCAGGAATGTTTTGCGGGCACTGGAAAGCTGGCTGCGGAATCTCAAAGCCTTTTAGTGCTGCAATAAACGAGGCTGGCTCTGGTGCTGCCTGTTCAGAAACAAGGTTATGAGCTTGTGCTTCTAATGTTTCCGGCTCTGCGCTGCGAAGTCGGCTTTCGCCTGCAAATGATTCTGCGCCAGAACCGAGCCGCCTGACCGCGCTAACATGCCTGGCAGACAAAAGCCTGTCCTCGTACGGATGATAGTCATCTGCTAAGCTGGCAAAAATATCTTCTGCAGTCGCAGGTTTTTCTGGTATGCCTAGTACGGCCAGCAATTGTTTTCTCACTTTTGGCGTAGAAATTACGTGATCAGATACCATGGTCAGTTATAATATATTATTGTGTCCCACTGTGTTGTTGCAATATTAACAACATTTATAAACCTTTTGGTGTTTTATGACGTAAATCAGCGACCAAAAGCTTTAAATAGTAGTAGTGTATTAATTACACTAAGAAAAAGGATAAAGAATGGTAGAAAGATATGAGCTGTTAATTATTGGTGGCGGAGTAACTGGTGCTGCTGAGCTGGATTTAGCAGCAAAATTCACGGGAATACGAAGCATGGCCCTGCTCGAGTCACGGTTAAATCTTGGAGAAGTCAATTCTGCAGTCTGGATGAACGCCAACACACTGCACAGGGGCTGGGAAACACAGCACTCATATGAAATGGTTGTCCATGATAGCCATTCCGCAGACATGGTAGTTGCCCACGCGAAACAGTATGGCCTCGATGGCATAGTTCAGGAATTCCCTAAAATGCTCCTTGCAGTTGGTGAGAAAGAAATAGCGAAACTGCAGGCAAGATATGCGCAAATGCAGGGGCTTTTCCCAGACCTTCAGTTTTTGGACGGAAACGGAATTGCACAAGTCGAGCCAAACGTAATGCGCGGTCGAAATCCAAAACAAAAAGTTGCCGCAATCTATCGTGCAAGAAACGAGTTTGCAGTAGATTACGGCAGGTTTGCCCAATCATGTGTTGAGACAGCAGTTAGAGAAGGAAGAGCCCAAGGCAAGACAGTAAATGTTTACACGGGCACAAAAGTTCTCGGGATATCGCAGATAAAAGACGGCTATGCAATTAAAACCAACAATCCACAACATCCGGAATTGGAAACCCGCGCACTAATAATTTCTGCGGGCGCGCATAGCCTGTACTTGGCAAAGCAAATGAACCATTGCCAGTATTTATCAGTCGCGCCAATAGCCGGCGATTTTTTCAGGACTCGAAAAGTCCTCAACGGAAAAGTCTACACAATTCAGAACCCAAATATACCATTTGCGGCAGTCCATGGAGACCCGGACCTTCAGGAAACAGGTATGACAAGGTGGGGGCCAACTGCACGTTTTGTTTCAAGGCTGGATAAATTCGACAAAAAAACGGCTAAGGACTGGAGAAAATCATTTGGCGGATTAAGTGCATTGGCTAGCTTAGTGGACATACTTACCGATGTTGAGAAAACAGCATTCATGGGAAAAAATTTTCTCTACCAGCTGCCATTTGGCCTTAGTCGATACACCTTTGCGCCAAGCATAAGAAAGGTGGTTCCCGCAATAAAAGCCAGCCAGATAGAATTTGCGGAAGGCGTGGGTGGAGTAAGGCCACAAATTATAGACACGAGGGCGCCGCACGGAAAAAAACTTTTGTTGGGCGAAGCAAAAGTAATAATCGACGGTGATACTGAAACTCTGATACATGGAGAAACAAAGACAGCAGATGGTAATTTGATTGTCAACATGACTCCATCTCCAGGGGCAACGATGTGCATGGGCAATGCAGAATATGACGTAAGGCACATCACGCGCGTTCTTGGCTTGCCATTCAATCAAGCTAAGTTTGAAGACTTTTTTAGCACACGAAAGCTGGAGGCCGTTGTTGCATGAAAATACTAATCGTGGCAAAAGAGTCAAAATACGAATGGGAAAGAAAAAAATTCGGGCTTTCGCACGAAGAAATTGTCAAAAAATATGGTGCAGAGGGTGCGAATTTAGAAGCTATTCTAAAAAGTCACGAAAGCCAGACAGCAAGCAAGGCAAAACTAATGCAGCTATTGCCTGATGCTGACATTACCAGCATATCTGGTATTAAAAGACGAATTTTTGGCTATGATTTAGTTATTGCATTCGGCGGCGACAATAGTTTCCAATATGTCAGCCACTATGTGGGTGAAACGCCAATAATGGGAATAAACTCGGATCCCAGCCGAAGTGTCGGCGCGCTGTGTGCATGGAGTGTCAGCAACTTAGCTGATGCCATCAACGCGATAAATTCAGCCAAATATGCAATAGAAAACTGGATTACATTGCAGGCAGAAATAGATGGCGTCCCTTTAATGCCAGCCACAAGTGAATATTTTTTTGGCGAAGATAGGCGCAAAGATATGTCCCGGCACGTTATGATTTACCGCGGCAAAAGATTTGAACAAAAAAATTCAGGAATAGTTATAGCAACAGGAGCAGGCAGCACTGGTTGGTATGATTCAGCAGGCAGATATATTTTCCAAAAGTCAAACAAAGTTCCAAAAACAGAGCAAAGGGCCGTGTTTGTAATAACAGAGCCATACCACCCAAAGGCGGATGACGTGTTGGCTGGCGAGCTCCTGCCAGGCGAAGAGCTAGTGCTCTACTCATTAAACGACGCAAAGGGATACGCAACAGCTGATTCATGGGAAGAATACGATTTTTCTCGTGGTAAAAAGGCAGTAATAAAAATCAGTGACAAACCATTGAGGGTTGTCGTTCCGGTGGCATCGGCATGAGCACTCACATTAATCCCGCATGCACCGCAGATATTATTGTAGAGTATGGTGGCAAGCTCGTTTTCGTAGAACGCAGCCACGAACCATTCAAAGGCTACTTGGCTTTCCCCGGTGGTTTCCTAGAAACTGGAAAAGAAAGTATCGAACAAACCGCTGCCAGAGAATTAATGGAAGAAACAGGCCTTGAAGTGAAACCCGAAGACTTGGCGCTCGTATGCGTCAAATCAAAGCCCAACAGAGACCCACGCGGGCATGTAATTGCGCATATCTATTATGCGAAAAAAGTTTCTGGCCAGCCAAAAGCAGGTGACGATGCAGCTAATATAAAACTTCTTACTGTTGCAGAAGCCCTTAATGCTAATTTAGCTTTTGACCACACAGAAATATTAACAGAATATTTAGAAAAAAACCGAACAAGTTTAAAAACTAAGTAAAATAATAATTGTCATGGTATATCTGCTGTTTCCTGGCAGGCATATAGCTCTTACGGAGTTCCAGAGAAAATACTTGACAAAAATAATAAAAGAAGGCTTGCATGGCCAGCTCGATGTAAACAAAAAGCCACTCGCCATGGGCCAGAAAGTTAATGGCATAATCTGGGCCATAACATCTGCAAACCATTCGAACACAAGGCGAAATCCAATACCAACAGATAAGCGCATAGAAGCCATAGTTACTTTTACGAGGGAATTTGAAAACATGGGTGTGCAGTCCTATATTTATGGCATAGACGATGTCGGCGCTACCGGAAGATTTGCAGATTACTGCGTAAAAAAAATAGAAGTCCAAAGCGAAGGCCTGCTGAAACTGACGCCAAAAAATACAGTCGTTGTGTGTTCAACGCCAAGTGTTATTGCGCTTTACAAAAAACTGGGATTCCATATACTGCCGGCCGAGCTTACTGACTTGAAAAAAATAAAATTCTGTGCCCCGCGGCCATGGGATATTGTACTTGCAATAGTCAGGTCTGGTCAGCAAGGCATGGACTGGCGTAAGGAAAAAGTTTATGTGAAAAATGCCGCAGATGCAACAAAAAAAATATTTGAAAAGTACAAGCTTGGCGATAAAATAATAGAAATTCACAGCGACCCGCTCCTCAGTTCGGAAGGAGACATAACAGAAACAAGGAACTACAATACATATTCTAGGGCATTCGAAAGCAGCGCACAGAGAAAATACGATTTGATTAAAAAATTCTTATTGCCAGGCCGAATCGTAGATATAGGGTGCGGGCCAGGGGCGCTAATAAAGTTATTGGCAGAAAATGATAATCTTCGGGAGTCAGATATTTATGGCATCGAAGCAGCAAGGGCACTTTTTGAGGAATGTACTTACAGGAAAAATCGCGGCGATTTTGCGAACGAAAATGTTTTTTTCTATCAGCGGAATATTCTTAGCGGCACGATTTTTGCTAGGAACTCGATAAATACTTTTATAACCATGGCACTCACGCACGAAATATTTTCATATCAGGGCAAGGAGAAATTAAAAAAACTCATGTCGCAGATTTACAGCCAGCTGGCTCATGGCAGCAGGTGGATAAATGTCGATGTTGTTGGGCCAGAAAATAAAAACGAAATTGTTTACATGAAATTAAACAAGAAAGATGGCAGGAACACGGACTGGAACAAAAAATTCCCCGCCAGCCAGCAGAATAAGCTCAAATCATATTTGGATGGCATGTCAACATTTGCAAAATTCCTGCGGTTTGAAACCGATTTTAGGACGGCAGAAAGAGAGAAAGCTAAGTATAAATTCATAAAAATGGGCGGCACAGAATATGTAAAAATTAAACTAGAAGATGCGTGTGAATTCCTTAGCAAAAAGGACTACACAGATAACTGGTACAGCGAACTCCACGAGCGTTTTTGTTTTTTTAGCTATTCTGACTGGAAAAAATTATACGAACAATCTGGCTTTAGAATAATCGAAGACCGTGCCAATGTGGAAAATGGCTCGCGGGAAATTAAAAATAACTGGATAATTGAAAATAGGTGGAAAAATGCTGTTGAACTATTCAGGAAATTTGGTAGCAAGCTAACAAAAATAGATTATCCGGTTACAAATGTAATAATCGTGGCAGAGAAACCGCTTTAGCAAAACATTTTTAATGCCATATAATTACATATTAACATGGCCACAGAGCATGATAAATATATCAAACCATCAGTTGCGGTAGATATAGTTGTTTTTACGATAATGGAAAATGAGCTCAAGGTACTTTTAATCAAGCGCGGCCAGCAGCCCTTTGCAGGAATGTGGAGCCTGCCTGGCGGGTTTATACACATCGACGAATCGCCGGAAGATGCGGCTTTGCGCGAGCTGGAGGAGGAAACGGGTGTAAAAGATGTTTACCTAGAACAGCTTTATACTTTTGGCAGGCCGAACCGCGATCCGAGAGGCAGGGTAATATCAATTGCATATTACGCATTGGTGGATTCATCAAAAATCAAGCCGCACGTAACCGGTGCTGAAAAAATAGAAAATGTGCAGTGGGTAGATGTAAGTGACCTGCCAAAATTGGCCTTCGACCACGAAGATATTGTCGGTTATGCCCTTAAACGCTTGAGGTATAAAATGGAATACACTGCGGTCGGGCTGGAACTTTTGCCGGACCTCTTCACGCTTACGGATTTACAAAGGGTTTACGAAATAATACTGAGTGAAAAACTTGACAAGAGAAATTTTCGCAAAAAAGTTTTGTCCATGGGAGTCGTTGAGCCGGCAAAGATTTACAAGAAGGGCCCGCACAGGCCGGCAATGCTCTATCGTTTTAAGAAGTCAAAGCCAGCATCAACTTTCAAACGAATTAAATTCGAGGGCTGATAAATTATCAACCCAGTGTATAATATGGCCGCAACCAAAAAGTTTAAGTTTCTGGAAATCGTGACTGCAGAGGCAGCGTTCCAGGCGTTTGGAAAAAATTTGAACAATCTTTTTGAGAATTGTGCGCTCGCAGTCACGGAAACGATGACCAATATTAAAAAAATAAAACCAAAAACAAAAAAAGCGATTGCTCTGAAAGATAAAGATTTGAAGGCGCTGTTAGTTGCATTTTTGAATGAAATAGTTTATTTAAAAGATGCCGAGCAACTTTTGTTCTCAAAATACAAAGTGCGGGTAACGCAAGGCAAAAACAAAATTTGGAATTTGTCCGCGAAGCTTGCTGGCCAGAAAATAAATCCCGCAGTCCACCAGCTCCGCGCAGACATCAAAGCAGTCACGTGGCATATGTTCGCGCTTGAGCAGAAGGGCAAGGGCTGGACTGCACGGATTGTGCTTGACGTCTAGAACTAAAAGCTTAAAAGTGTCTGCGATTGTTAAGTAATATGATTCAGCTTCCAACTAAACGCCCGGATTTGAAAAAAATATCTGACGTAGTCTGGGAAGTTTCTACAGATTACAAAAAAAGCGAGCCGAAGATGCAGGTGCCGGCAAGAGTTTACGCAACCAAACCCTTGATTGATGCGATGGACCTTGCAGTCTTCGAGCAGATTTCCAATGTGGCCTGCCTGCCAGGCATACAAAAAGCTGCGATGGCGATGCCAGACGCACACTGGGGCTATGGCTTTCCAGTCGGCGGTGTCGCTGCGTTTGACACAGAAACCGGAATTATTTCTCCGGGCGGCATTGGTTATGATATTAACTGTGGCATGCGCCTGATAAGAACTGATTTAACTTGGGATGAGGTAAAACCAAAAATAAAACCCCTTGTTGATGCTTTATTCAAATTAGTTCCCGCAGGCGTTGGCGCGCACAGTTTCCTGAAACTAACGCCGCAGCAAATCAAAGATGTGATGGTCGATGGAGTAAAATGGTGCGTAAAAAACGGATACGGCTGGCCAGAAGATATAGAACGCACCGAGGACGAAGGCGCGATCAAAGGCGCTGACCCTGACAAAGTTTCAGCAAAAGCGATGAAGCGCGGCGCACCAGAACTTGGAACGCTGGGCAGCGGAAATCATTATCTCGAAATCCAAGTTGTAAAAAAAGAAAATATCTATGATGTAAAACTTGCAAAGGCGCTTGGAATTTTTGAAAACCAAGTGTGTATAATGGTTCACTGCGGCTCGCGTGGCTTCGGCCACCAGATTTGCACAGATTACGTCGCTGATTTCCGGCCGAAGATGCAGGGCTGGGGAATAAAAGTCAGAGATGAAGAGCTGGCCTGCGCACCGTTCAAAAGCAAAGAGGCACAGGATTATTTAGCTGCAATGCGCTGCGCAGCAAACTTCGGATTTTCAAACAGGCAATTAATTCTGCACAAAATCCGCGAAGGTTTTTCGCAAGTCTTCAACAAGGACGCGGAAAAATTAGGGCTGAATTTAATTTATGATGTTGCGCACAACATCGCAAAGATTGAAGAGCACAAGGTTGGCGGAAAAAAAGTTGAGCTGGTAATGCACCGAAAGGGCGCGACAAGATGTTTCGGCCCATCACGAAGGGAGACGCCAAAGATTTACAGGGAAACAGGCCAGCCAGTCATCGTCGGCGGCTCAATGGAAACAGGTTCATACTTATGTGTCGGAACAGATAATGCGGATGATGAAACATTTGGCAGTACGATGCACGGTTCCGGAAGAACGATGTCGCGCGCGCAGGCAAAAAGAACTTTCCGCGGGCAGGAATTGCAGAAAAAAATGCTGGACAATGGGATTTACGTGCATGCAGTCTCAATGCCAGAGCTGGCTGAAGAGGCAGGCAACGCATACAAAGACATCAACCAAGTCGTGGACACGATGGAGCTTGCTAATGTTTCCAAGAAGGTTTGTAGGCTGCTACCGGTTGGGAATGTGAAAGGCTAGCTAGTTAACAGTGTTTACTTCAGCATACAAATAAATAAATACTTCAAATGCCTCATCATATATTACTTATGTTTCCTTTAATGTACGCAGCTTTGGCACCAGGGCACGTAGAGCGCATAGGCCATGGCCAGATAGTTGAGTTAATAGATGAGTTTATGCCGCAGCAATCGTTTGGCTTAATACCTTTTGAAGTCGCGCGGCACGTTAATCACACAATGCTTGAGGAACAGCTATACGACCCAAATTCCAGAACAATTAAACTTGATGACAATAGCTATGGCAAATACGCTGCTACGCCTGAATGGCTGTTGTATTCTCGATGCCTCTTACAGTCCACTGGTGTTGACAGTGGAAGATTTTTGACGGGGCATCGCAGTAAGAGTTTGATATCCATACACATTACTGGG
>JAHFKX010000093.1 GCA_023245115.1 Candidatus Woesearchaeota archaeon | reverse complement strand
CCCTGATTTTTTTAGTGATTCCGTGAACTTTTGCCAGGCCTGAGGAAATGGCAGGCTCCACGAAACCCATGCATTTAACTTATTCACATACTTTGACAGCACACCATATTTTGCTTGCGCTGCAGTGCTTATTGCATTTGGTATTGTCATACCTGACGTTATTGCCTCAGCCATGTCGCGCAAAAAGTTTGGGTATGCATCCTCTGCAGCAGATAATTCCTGAAACTCGAGGAAACTAATGGCAAGATATGGTACAAGAACTGCAATACTGCCAAGCGTTATAACTGCAATTACGAGCGTACTTGCAATTCCCAGTAAAAATAAAAGCAGTGCTATAATAAACGGTATTGGCAGTATTAACAATGTCAGCCGAAGCTTCTCCTGCTTCACGCCCAACGCATCCTTATACTCCTTACCAAATAATTTGAATCGCATATTCTACTCCAGCGGTGAGGCTCCCTTTATCATTAGCAAAAATGCCGCAGTCATAACTGGCAGGCCTACCAAAACGATAGCATAATTAAGCGCCTTGACCAGCGCGACAGGCACACCGCCAATGGATACCATTATCGAAGTTGTGATTATAAAAAACACTGCGCCAACAATTACCAGCGTAATGTATATTTCAATTAACAGTGTAAGGAAGCTGCTAAAATCTTGCAGTCTTCTCCTATAGTCTGCAACAAAACCCTTTGCCTTTTCAGACAGAAATTCGCCGAGGTCCCCGCCAATTGTTATTGTCGTCTTCATGCCGGCCAGCAGCTCAGTCCATGAATTGCTTGGCGAGCGGCTTATTGCATTATTAAGAGCAGTCGGCAAATCCAGGCCAAGGGCGTGAACTTCATTTGAAATTTTTTTCGCCTCCTCGGAAATTTCGCCGTATTCCTTGAACTTTGCAATCATTCTAAACAATTCCTGCGGCGGGAAGCCTGCCCTAGAAATAGTATTAAGATAAATAGTTGCGAATGGGAGCGCGTTATCGATTTTTTTCTTGCGTTCAGAAGCTGTAATTGCCGGATAGTATGCTGCCAGCGCTCCAGCAGCAATGCCAACAATAATTGGAACAATAACAGCAACCAGCACAGTTACCGCGCTAAATGCACGTAATATAATTGCGGTTAAAATTATAAAAATAAATGTCGCTGCCAGCGCCAGCATGCCGGCAAAAAAAATAAATGCAATCCAATTCTCAGTCGGCACAGAAATTCTTGCTTTGTGTAAATCATCGCGCAGCTTTGGAAAATGCTTTTTATATTTATCTACGTACGGCCTGAACGTCCGGTATGCGAGAGTAAATATTTCTGACATTTATATTACCATTTAAACTTCGGCAGCTTAAACTTTTCTGCCAAAGAGCTTAATTTTTCAAACAATGCCTCATTTGTGAATGCAGCAACTGATGAATATTTGTACTTAAACTCATTTTTTAGCAAAATCTTTTTAACTTTATCATATAATTCGCGGCTGATTTTTATAGTAATGAGCTTGCTGGCCAAATTACACCTTTTTACGCTTTATTACACCTTTTTACACCTTAAAAAGCTTTCTGCAGCTTTCTTGAAAACCTAAAAACAGAAAACTAAGAGCTCATCAAGCCCGCCAGTCTTTCCGGATTGACTGCGTACAGGTTCAGCATCTGCGTGACTTCCTTGAAGCCCTTTATGCCTTTTTTTTGCAGACTGGCCAGCAGGTTTGCCCTTCTTTTTAGCTCCTGCTGTAAATCATCCTCTGCCCAGCCAAGCTTGCTGGCAATCTTTCTCATAATATGTGAATCTGATGTCGTAAACACATCCTGGCTGGGAATCCAATGGGCTACCTCATTAGTTTTTAGCTGATTTTTCTCGCGGTCGAAGCCCTCAACTTCCACAATCTGGCTGACTTTTCTTACGAGCCGACCTTCCATTTTCACTTTTTGCAGGAATACGATAATATCGAGGTTTTCAAGCAGAGACATCGGCAGGCTTATTGGCCTCGTTGTAAATCTGTCTATTACGCTGTTTATGTCATCTGCGTGCAGCGTGGATAAAGAAGCATGGCCCGTTGCCATCGCCTGAAACATAACAAACGCTTCTGCACCTCGGACTTCGCCGACTATAATATAATCGGGCCTCTGTCTGAGCGCGGCCTTGAGGAGGTCAAACATTGATACCTCACCATATTTTTTCGGTCCAAAACCAGTGCGCGCAACCTGCGGCATCCAATTTGTATGCATCAGTGTTAATTCAGCCGTATCCTCAATCGAAACCACTTTAGCAGCAGGACCTATGAACTCTGCAATCGCATTCAGGAAGGTAGTTTTACCTACTGCAGTAGTGCCGGCCACAAGAATCGACTGGCCTTCCTCAATTGCCAGCCACAAATATGCAAGAATCATTGGATCAGCAGTCTGAAAATCCATCAAATCTATCACAGTAAGGGGTGTCTTGAAAAACTTTCGAATGCTGAAATTAGAACCCTTTCGCGCAATATCTGTCCCATATGTTATCTGAAGTCGCGAGCCATCTGGCAATGCAGCATCAAGCAGCGGCGCGGCAACGGATACAGTGCGGCCAGACTTCTGTGCGAGCTTCATTGCAAACGCATCCAGCTCATCCTTTGATTCGAACCAAATATTTGTCGGCATCTGGCCATAAATCGGGTTTCTGTGAAAGATAAACATCGGAACGCCAATTCCATCGCAGGAAATATCTTCTATCTTTGCGTCACGCATCAGCGCCTCTATTCGCCCGAGGCCAATCGTATCTCTATATATAAAATACTTAACATTTAACTCGTCCTCGTCCTTTAATTTTACTCCAAGAAAATCCCAAGCCTCATTTATTTTAATATCAATGTATCCGTAAATTTCATCCCGCTCATGCAGCTTGCTGAAATCCACTTCGAGCCGGTCATGCAAAATATCTATTGTTTTTACAACTAAATCCTTGAGGTCAGGAGTAAGTTCAGGCTCAACTATGTGGTAAATTAACTGGTTCGCAATCTGATTAAAATGTATATCTGCATATGCCAACACACGTTCTTTACCGCGCCATTTTGTTTTAACTAACGGATATGTCTCATGAATAGTTTTAACTTTTCCAAGAAAATCTTGTTTCTTGCTTTGTACTTCGCTAAATGTTTTTGGTAGCACAATCCGTTTGCCACTGATACCTTCAAGCTCTATGTGTGCCTCTTCTAGTGTCTGTTTTGGCCGGCCATTCTCCACTATGGGCTGCGGCAATTCGGCATAACGTGCTTTTTCTTCAGCACTCCGTGCTGCAGAAATCAATGGCAATACAACTGCGTCCGTCTTTGGCTTACGCAGGCCTGCCAACAGCCCTAGTAACGCAAGTGTGGCCATGCAA
>JAHFKX010000025.1:4002-9728 GCA_023245115.1 Candidatus Woesearchaeota archaeon | reverse complement strand
CAGGTTCGTGTACTACAAGTTCCTGCGAAAACTGTTCTATTGCGGCAGGAGTTATGGCTAGTTTTGAAATGTACCGCATATAATCGCTAAAGCTATCCTGTTGTGGATCTATGCGGTGATATTTTGCTTTAAATCTGTAAATATGGTGCAGTTCTGAGACCAGCGATTCTAGTTCTTCATTTCTTGTTATTTTTAGCTGTCTCTCTGCTGTTGGCTCTTCCAGGTCTTTCAACACATCCCGCAGGCCTTCGCGTTTCATGCCATATTACTAAGCGTTAAAGTTTTAAGCCTAATCACAATAAAATTCTATATAGTAATATTAAAACTTAATCTAAACCACAAACTATTTAAACATGAATATGCAAATTGATATCGAGGTATATAAAATGGCCACATGGTTAAGTGAAAAATCAGTAACAGTAATAGCTGTATTAGTCGCGTTGGTAGCGGTAGGCGCTCCCCTCTGGACAGGCAATGCAGTGGCAACATATGGTGCAAGTTCGTTGCCAACGGATTTCTCGGTGAATAGTTTGAACGTACCATCATCGCAGCTTTCAAATAATCCGTGGCATGATATGACTGCGACTTTCGGCGCTACCGGAAGTGTTAGTCATTCTTTTGTAGACTGGAAGCTTGAAGTATCCAACCCAGGCGGATTCTATTATAGGTCAGTTGTGGGGCAGGTAAATCTGCCAGCGAATGGCGAGGTAACAATGCCATTGGAATCCAGAGATAGGAATCAGTTTGTGGATGACTTGCCGGCCGGCACATATACGGCCAAGCTGACAGTTGATAACCTCAATAATCAGCCTGAGACTGATGAAGCAAATAACATGGCTACTGTGACAGTAGTAGCCAAGTAAAGCCTTTATCATTCTTTTTAGTTTTTTAATTTTTATTATTTGTAGATAAATATATAAACTAGTAATTATTTCGTTTAGCATGGCCACGAGTTACATACAGCTGGCAACAGTGTTTGCAATCTTAGTTGTTGGGGCCAGCCTTTTTTCCGTTGGGCTCTCTGGCTTTGCCACGGTTCAGCAGCCCATGGATTTTTATGTTAGAAGCTTGGACTTCCCCAGTAATATTTTGCACGATAATCCATTCAGGGGAACAGCAGTATTTGTGAACACAGGAAACACGAGCGCGACTTTTGTTGCCTATGATTATGCAATATACGATTACCGTGGGGCTAACGTTTACCGGGGCGAAATTAAGGACAGCTATGTGAATCTGCCAATAAGTTCGGCAGTAAATGTGACTTTGCAGCCAGTTGATTTGAAAAACGGGACTTATTTTGTAAAGTTAAAGATAGATAGTGAGAACCATTTTGTCGAATCAAACGAGACTAATAATGAGTTTGTGACGACGATTAGAGTGATTTAATTTAAGAAAGCTTTTTAAACAGGCAGCACTTTATTTGGCTTGAGGTAATCAAATGGCCACAAGTGAAAGTGTAATAACTATAATAGCAGTGTTTTTAGTGCTCGCATCTGTCGGTGCTGGCACGCTCAGCGGCAACGCGTCTGCGTCGCCTCCGGATTTATCTGTTAAGTCTGTTACAGTTACAACGCCGGCTTATGCAGGCCAGACAATTTATAGCAAAGCGGTCTTTGTTAACTCCGGATCGTTGAGTGCGAGCTTCGTGCCTTACAAGGTTGAGTTCATAAATGCACAGGGCAATGCAATGCAAACTGTAAGCGACTATGTCACACTGATTGCAAATCAAGACACAGCTGTCGACCTGCCGAACGTGCAGAACTTGCCGGCCGGCACATATAACGTAAGATTAACGCTCGACCAGCTCATGCAGGTTGACGAGTCAAACGAAAACAATAATATATTTGAGGCAACTGTGGTTGTTAAATAAAATGAAACAAACAACAATAGCCTGGGCTGCAATTTTTATTTTTTTGGTTGGATTTGCCTCGCCGTTCTTCACAGGCAATGCCATTGCAAGCCCGCTGGATTTTTCAATAAAATCAGTTGTTTACCCAAGTGTGAAAGCTGATATGCCCTTCATTGCTAACATAACTTTTTCTAATTCCGGCAGCATAAGTGCGACTTATGCCAGGTACAAATATGAAATATTGGGGCGGTTCGGAAATGTGGTTTATTCTTATTCAGACTATGTCGGCGTTTTCCCGGCCAAAGGGGACGTGTTAATAACAACGCCCGCTTATGTAACAATACCTGCTGGCAAGTACAAAATAAAAATAGCAATCGACAGCGACAATGCATTTGATGAGCTTGACGAAACAAACAATGTTTGGGAAGAAG
Organism: Candidatus Woesearchaeota archaeon; assembly: GCA_023245115.1. GTDB lineage: Archaea > Nanobdellota > Nanobdellia > UBA10117 > UBA10117 > JACOYC01. The sequence goes on along the minus strand of JAHFKX010000025.1, from coordinate 7,448 downwards.
ACTTAACGATTAAGTAACCCATAAGTTATATAAATGCCAGCTTATGAAATATGTTGGGGTAATAAAACACGGTTGAGTAATATTCAGCTGTGCAAAATAAAATGGCTACAAAATTAGATAGTAAGGCAATAACCGCGATAGCTGTAATTGTCGCCTTGGCCGCATTTGCAAGCCCATATTTCACTGGCTATGCAACGGCAACTGGCTGCACGGGCATAGCAACATTAGTTACCGAGCCTGCAACAGCCACGGTTGGTTTGCCAATCAATGTTATGCTCTCTGGTCTAAATGGCTGCACAGTTGGCTCAAGAATATCTGTCCGCGAGAATGGCTGCAACGGGCCAGAGGCTGCTAAAATACGCTGCACAACTTCAGCATGCACAGATTCTGCTACTTTTTCAGAGGCCGTTCCAAACACATATAGGCTTGTTGCCTGCATAGACCGCGTTGGGAATGGGCGGTACCTGCAGTTAGGTGAGCAGGCGCTTTCAGTTGCCAAGGCAGTTGACAAAATAGATTTGGCAGTTTCTGATTTGAAGGTTCCGAACAGGGTGCTGGCCGGCGTAGATTTCGTGCCAACTTTTAAAATTTCAAATCTCGGAACAGTTACATCAACGTATGGATTGTACAAATATGGAATTTCGCAGGGCAGTAAGCAGTACAGTGGTTCGACGCCAAGTTTTACTATAGTGGATGGCAAGAGCCAGTTGATTGAGCTGCCATCAGGCATTTACCTGCAGCAAAAGGGCAAGTACACATTAACAATAACTGTTGACCCGTATGGTTCTTACGATGAGGTAAGCAAGGCGAACAATGTCGCGCAAATCGAGTTTGAAGTGGTTTAGAATGGCAAATATCAAAGCAGTGGCAATAATAGCTGTAATTATAGTTATCGGGCTGGTAGTGGCACCGAACATGACGGGCATGGCAACAAATGTGCCGGGCACCTGCAGAGGCACACCGACGCTAACGCTGAGCCCCAACCCAGTGCCAACTGGCGATGTAGCAACAGCAACACTTTCCGGTTTAATAGATTGCAATGGCAAGACAGTTAACGTAAGGCTAAACAATTGTTATGGGCCATTACTTAATTCTTACAGATGTACTGATAAATATTGCACAACACAATCGAAAATTAAGCTTGGCGTGGCGCAGGATTACATAATTACGGCTTGCGTGGATAAGGATAGCGACAATAATTTTTATGGCGTAGGCAAAACAGCATCTTCGTTTTTGACAGTAAGTTCAAAGCCTGATGTGTACGTGAAAGATATTACGTTTTCACCGGCAGGCCCGAAGAGCGGACAGCAGGTGCAGGCAACTGTAACTATCAGCAACAAGGGTTCGGGCAATGCGTATTTCTTCAACCTGCGCGCAAGATTGTATGATAACACTAATACAGTTGCGTATAACAATCCAATAAACGTTGGTTTACTAAACACTTTTGAGAAGGACGTAACAGATATTCCTGGCAAGTCAGAAAAGAAAATTGTAATTCCAAGTTACTCGTTAAGCCCTGGAAATTATAAGCTTAAGGTGGAGCTGGACAGGCTGGACTACCTGATTGAGCTGAACGAGAAAAACAATAATGGGGAAGTAGCGCTGAAGGTTTATCCATAGGTTTTAGTTTTGCTGATTTAATTAGTGCTATTTGGCGCGACGAGGCCGAAGGGCTGGCGAGAGTAATTTTCAGAGCGCACCTATTTTTTCTTTTTAAAAAAAGAGATTATATAATCTGGGACATCTTTATTTTTAACCAATAGCTTTGCTTTGTCTTCAACAGTTAGAAATTTTTCTGAGCCCATGTGATGATTAACTAAGTTAACAATTACCTCTTTGATAGAATTTTCTACTGAATACCAACCAAAAAAATCACCACTTTTAATTAATTTCTTTGCTTCCTTGAGATCTTTGTCTTGTTCAATAATAACTACGGGAATCATTTTATTTGATAGCGTTGCCGCCGTGGTTTTATGACTCCCATCTAAAAGGAAGTATTCTGCATCAGGATTCTTTTTTAGGAAGTCATTTAAGAGAGAGTTATATTTTTTGGATTTAGTATCTTTACCGTTAGCAAATGGAACTCCTGACGATTTATAAATCACCGGACAAGGCGGCAAGATTTTACCTTGATTTTTTGAGAAAATTCTAAAATAAATTCTGAGAATATGTTGATTGTATAACGGATAATCTCTTAATGTGATTATTTGATTTGGAAGTAATAATTTGTATTTCATAAGATAGTTAATCTTTTTGGTTTTTAAAAAGTTATGCTTTAGTGCGCCCTAAAATTATTTCACCTAGCATGCGTTAAACGCAATGCCCGTATTAACCCCGTTCAATTAATCCGATTTTTAAAAACTTTTCCAGCTTTCTGGCCAGTGCCAGCTCGAGGCGCTTGCCCTGCTCTGCGGCGTGGATGACTGAGAGCTTTTCGTTTAGCTTGTTTGCCAGCTCGTCCTGCTTCAGTCCGGCCTGCTGCCTGGCCTTAGAAATGATTTTTCCAAAATCCGAAGCAACCGTTTCAGAGGATTCTGGCGCGATATATTGCAGCACCGGCGGCTGTGATTTAGGTTTTGGAGGTTCTATTACTTTGCCTGACGATGAGCAGGCCTCGCAGACATTCAGAACGACGCTGTCCACGCTGGCCTTCAATGTGGCCGGCATAGAACCGCAGATTTCGCAATCTAATGACATGCTTAGTTAGGTTTCAGCATTAATTTAAGTTTTTCTGAGTATATGGAAAGCTTTATAAATGTCATTGCAGGCTATGAATTATGGATGAATCGAAACCTGCCGGCGGGAAAATTACAGTGAAGGACAGCATTGAGCGCGAGCACGCAGTACACAACAAGGCTTTCTTAGATGTGGTAAATGACCTTACAGCAAGGCTTATGGCTGTTTGTCCTGACAGGAAATTAAAACGCTACATTAGAGGTGAGTTTGGCAGATTATCGTTGCGCAGTGGGCTTTTTTCTAAAGAAGACCTGCTACAGGTGGACGTACATCGATTTTTGTTCCCAGATGTTCCGACTAGTCTTTTTTTAAGTGTTAAAGATCCGCGCGCTATGTGCGTGGCGGAAGAAATTGCGGCTAAGTATAAAGGTACTTACACTGAAATAACTATTTACAGGGACTGGGCATAAGAATCGGAACCAGCGAAGAGCGCGGCATAATTTACTTTTTAAATCATTAAATTGAAGATTTTTCAATGGCAGAAACCGCAGGGTTTTTGAATTGCAATCACAAGCGACTACGATGAACAAAAAAAGTAGATTCTGTGCAAAATGCGGCAAGGAAAACACGCTCTTAGTTGATGGCATCTGCACGGATTGCAGGCTGGGCGGAACTACTACTGATGTCCCGAGAAAAGTCGTAGTGCGGACCTGCAAGTCCTGCGGAGTAATAGAGTTTGAAGGCATTTGGATGAAGAGCAACGAGCCGGC
>JAHFKX010000025.1:0-3992 GCA_023245115.1 Candidatus Woesearchaeota archaeon | reverse complement strand
GGCGGAACTGGAAGAAATTAAAATAATTGGCAAGGATTTAGTTTCAATTGCAATAACTTTTGATGGCCAGCAATTTACGCAGACCTATCCGGTACTGATGCGTGTGAAAGGGGTAACCTGCCCGGAATGTGCAATGCACCGCCGCCAGCAATTTGTGGCTACGTTACAGCTAAGGGCAAAGCCCGACGATATCAAAACAATGCTCAATGTAGTAAATAAATTTGAAACATATGTCCTGAAAACAGAGGATTCGCCGAACGGCGTTGATATTTATTTTACTAATAAAGAGGCCGCGAAACACATTGCATCAGAGCTTAGGCAAAAGTTCGAAATGTGGACGAAGGTGTCTGGCCAGGCATACTCTTGGGACAAGCAGAAGAACCGGCCAAGATACAAGCTTGTAATTTTATTGCGGGTGAAGGAAAATGTTCAAAAATAGCGATGCAGTTAGACTTGGGAAGGCAAGAAAGGTAGCAGAAAATTTGGCAAAAAAATACATAATTAAGGGCGCGATTGGCGTAGTATTTTTGGGTGCTATTGCCCGCGGGTATTTCGATAAGTATGCTGATGTTGATGTCATAATTATTAAATCAAAAAAATCAAAAATTCCAAATGAGCACAAGGATTATTTTAACAAGGAAGGATTTGAGCTGGATTATTGGGTTGTAAATTATGAGGACTTGCTGGCAAGTAAGTGGGACATGGAAGCAAGGTGGGCATATTCGCAAAGCGTTATTTATCGCGATACAAATGGAATGGTAAGAAAACTTTTGAAGCGAAAGGTTCCTCTGAAAAAATCAGAAAAAAAGCAGCTCTTGATTGATAATACTGTGCAATCAGAGTGGTATATTAACGAGCTTACAAGATCTTGGACTGCGCGCAGCAATATGGGTAGCGCACATAGCATGTTTTTATATGGCGTAGATAATTTTTTTGATGCATTGTTTGTTTTAAACAATCAACTAATACCTGCGAAAAAGTGGAAGTTTTACTTGGCACAAAGGCTGCGCTGGCTCCCCAAGGGCTTTTCTAAAAAACTAAAGGAAGTTTATAGAGTTAACAATTTCAGCCGCGCAGAGCTTGAGCAGAGAAAACAGGCCTTTATGTATTTGTGGAAGCAGTTTTTGCCAAAAGTGGAAAAGGAAGTTGGCATGAAATTTGCAGAATTTACGGCGCTTGTTTAGGGAATAGCTTATAAAGTTAAATCTTTGGCTTTTTACGGAAATGTTCAGACCAAGACCGCACTTCAATCGCGACAATCGTAGAAAAAATGCGCCGCAGGGCGAGCAGCAGGTTTTTCGGGTTAGATTGCCAAAGGGAAGAGAAGTTTTGGGAATAGTAGAAACAAGGCTCGGCTTTGGGCATTCAAGAGTAAAGTGCACGGATGGCAAGACAAGAATCTGCCGCGTCCCAGGTGCGCTGAAGAGACAGCTCTGGGTCAGGCCAGATTCAATAGTTATCATAGAACCTTGGGAGTATGAGGGCGACAAGAAGGGCGATATTCTTTACAAATACACAGACAATCAGGCCAACTGGCTTAAGCAGAATGGCCATTTGAAAGCACTGTTCGAGGCAAAAGAGTTTAGTTAAAGGCAATATAGAAAGGTTTAAAAGGCTGTTTTTGCTTTATGTTCTTATGGCTGATTTGGAACGTAGAATTAAGGCTGGCGAGACTTTGACGCGAGAAGAAGTGCTCGAAGTCTGGAATGATGTTCGCGTTGGAATTAGAAAGCAGTTTCCGCACAACGCGCGTACAAGTATGGGATTTTTTAAAATTCCGGAGCATAGGGAGATATTAGCACAGGAGTTTAATTGGCAGTTTTTGCGGGAACACGGCAGGTACCCCGAGAAGCGTGATTATCGCAGAGCAAAATTAGATGGCCTTTTAGGTCATTACTATAACAGTTCTTCATATCAGCTGCTTACTGAAGTTGGATTTACAAATCCTAAAAATGTCGTTTATTATGATGTAGTTTTGGATAAAATGCCGTGGCTTGCCATCCGTCTACCGCAAGGATTTTGGCAGGATAAAGAAAGCAGGGCAAAGGCAATAAGATGGGTGGTCTGCGTTTGTAGGAAATTGGGAAAGTCCTTAGAGGATATAACTTGGGGCGACATTCAAAATCTAATTGGCCCGGTACGTGCGGCGCAAAAAAATTCAATAACGCTGCCCCAACTGTTTGAAGCCGCAGGATATAAAATTCATCCTGCAGAAGTGCAAAAAGTTCCGGATGGTTATTGGCACAGCAGGGCAAATAGGACAGAATATTTTTTGCGTAGAACAAAACAGCTTGGCAGGCCTCCAGGCAGCAGAGAAGTGCTATCAAGCCTACTCAAAGCCGCGGGAAGCTACAAGACATTGTTGGCGGAGGCAGGCTTATTAACTCATGAAAAAAGCGATTAATATGCAATTTGAAGACGAAATTCTTATACCGCAGGCCAGAGTAGCCGTTGTCATTGGCCCTAAAGGTGCCAGCAAGACAGAAATAGAAAAGCTTGGCAAGGTAAAGCTAACAATTACTGATAATCTGGTTCGCGTTGAAGGCGATGGTGCGCTCGAAGTGATGATTGCCAAAAATGCGGTGGATGCAGTAGGCCGTGGATTTTCAGTAGAAAGTGCAAAACTTTTATTTAAGGATGACTATGCGTATGAAAAATTATCGCTGCCGGATTACGGCCATAAAAAACAGAGCCATCAAGAGCGCGTGCGCGGCGTAGTCATTGGCACAAATGGCAAGGCAAAAAATCTAATTGAACGGGAGACGGGGGCTGAAATCGCAGTTCAGGGCAAGACAGTTGCGATCCTCGGAAAGTATGAGAGTGTTGAGAAGGCTCGGCAGGCAGTTGAGATGCTGCTGACTGGCAGAAAGCACGCAACAGTGTACAGGTTTTTGGAAATAAATAAACCATAGTGGCGATGTCTACCGATTTTAAAGCGAAAGCATTTTAAACCCCGTACACTAAACCAAATTCTAATGGCAGATAAACCCATTGTAAGCAGTAATAACAATTACCTTAGGTCTATTTCTCCTGCTGAATTTTTCGAGAAAAACAGGCACCTATTGGGTTTTGATAATCCAATTAAGGCATTGCTTACGTCCGTTAAGGAAGCGGTTGACAATTCTTTGGACGCATGTGAAAGCCATAAGATTTTACCAGATATTTTTGTTCAAATCCAAAAAGTCAATGAAACAAGATTCAAGATGATTGTTGAGGATAATGGCCCAGGCATTCCAAAAGAACACGTTGCCAGAGCTTTCGGTAAATTATTGTATGGCTCAAAGTTCCAAACATTCGGCGGTAAGCAAGGCCGCGGCCAGCAGGGCATCGGTATCTCTGCATCCGTGATGTATGGGCAGCTAACAACGGGCAAGCCAGCCCGCATAATTACCAAAACAAAAGGTATGAAGCAGGCCTTGGTTCAGGAATTAAAAATAGACATCAAAACAAATGAGCCACAAATTATTACAGAAGCGTATATTGATTGGAATAAAGAGCACGGTACGAGAGTTGAGATCGAGCTTGAAGCGAAATACATGGAGAAAAAGGCTTCAGTCGTTGAGTATGTAAAACAGACTGCCGTTGTTAACCCACATGCAAAAATTATATTCATAGACCCAGAAAGCCAGAAAACTGTTTTTGACCGCGTTGTAACTCAGTTGCCCAAGGAGGCGGAATTTATCAAACCGCATCCTTATGGCGTTGAGCTTGGCGTTCTGCTGAGGATGCTGAAGGAAACATCAACAAGGGCATTGAAGTCTTTCTTAACAACAGAGTTTGATAAAGTCGGTTCGACTACTGCTGATGAAATTTTGAAAGTTTCTGCACTTGACCCAAAAATAATGCCAAAACTTTTGTCGGTTGAACAGTCTGACAAATTAATCAAAGCAATGCATGGCGCGAAAATAATGGCTCCAACAACAAGTTGCCTGTCGCCAATCGGTGCGGAAAACTTGAAGAAAGCATTGGATGCAGAATACGATTTGGAATTT
>JAHFKX010000092.1 GCA_023245115.1 Candidatus Woesearchaeota archaeon | reverse complement strand
TTTTAATAACACTTCGTTTTTACAGTTAACATGGTCAAGCAAGTTAAAAAATCAAACACAAACCTTTCCAGCGAATTAGTTAGCACAACAAAAGAGATTAATATTTTGGATGTGATTAAACAGGCCAGCGTGCAGATAAAATACGAGGAGATGGGCAGCTGGCTGGCAACGCATAACACGCCGCTGTTTTTTGCGCACGAAAAGGGTTTTTCTGTTGTTGACAAAAATTTTATCGAGAAGCGGCCATGGCTGAAGGACGCGCTGAAAAAAATGGTCGATGAAATCGAGATAGAAAAAAAGAAGTCTACGGGCCACGGAGCAGCTGACGGCAAGGTCATCGAAAAGGAAAAAATAGGTTATATTGGTTAAAATGAAGCCCGAAACTAGAGACGCTGCCGGTGAGCTCCTTTCGCCAAAAATTATCATACCCGTTATTGCTACTGGAGCTGCAGTTACGACGCTTGATTTTTTACTCAATCCGCACAACGGTAGTGCTTACGCATCACTACAAACATATAAAATATTTCACGACACGGTTTTTGTTTATATGCCAGTTGCAACAGTCGCCTTGGCTACTGTGATGATTGGTGCAATGGCTTGGCTTTACTATCGGCCTGGCCGGGCTGCACGGGACAGCAACAAATAGTTTTATGCGCCGAAAAATATATAATCTTATCGTGCTAACAAACCACATGCCAGAGCCACAAAAAGAATTTAACGCTGAACGAAGTTCGGTTGACTTAATGCAGAACAAAGTTCCGCGGACTTCGCTGCGCGAAGTAGCTTCGCTAAGTAGCATAGAATGCATCTTGAAAGAAATACGAGAGTCCGGAAGCAGCTTGAATTTACCAGCCAAGGTTATTTCAGAATCAGAAGATTTATGTGTGCGCGCCATTAGAAACAGGGCCATGCCATATGATTTACAAGCATTCATTGCAGCGTGCATTACTGCTGCCTGTAAAATAAATCGTGTTGCCATGACGCCATATCTCATAGTAAAACAGCCGCACGAATATTTGCAGTTAATAAACGGCATGGTAACTAGCTTAAAAAATTCTCTCGACCTTGATATCGAAGATCTGCCGCCAATGGACTACCTGCCAAGATTTTTTTCTGAGGTTGAAAACACATCTGGCTGCGGGCTTGAAACCGGATACAGAGCACGGGCATTTGAGATACTTGAGTTATCGTGCGAGAAAAATCAAAAGCTCCTGTCTGTGGCATGGCCAGACACATATGCCGCGGCCGCGATTTACATCGCAGCAATAGAATATAACCTGCCAATAACGCATCAGCACATCTGGAAGGCCACCGGCATTACTTCGCAGGCACTGTCCAAACGCTGCAAGGAAATTTCTGGCTTGCTAAACCTGAAAGCAAATCCGCAAGATAAGCCGAAACCACGCGCATCCCAAACACTAACGGAAACTTCAGCCCATAGGTCATTCAAAAATTATGCCGCGCAATTAAAAAGCTCAGAAGACTGATGGCGGTTGGACTAGAATTTTTTCCTCGCCGCCGTTATCGTTTATTTCTGGTTCTCGCGGCCTGACGTACCCGCCCGCGGCGCTCGCTGGCCTCGACCTTACGGTTGGTGCACCCATGTCAAGCCTTCTTAGAACTGCTGAATATGGCTGCTTACCATCCAATTGTAACTGACTGTCTATTTGCAGGATTGCCGCTTTTTTTTGCCGGGCCTTGCCAATTTTCGGCGACATTAGCGTATAATCATCTGCAAGTTTAACCGTCTCATTATTAATTAAAACAACTTGGTTAATATCTACTAACTTAAGCTCGAGATGTGAACCTGCCGGCACCTGAAAGTCGAGGGCTAGCCCTTCTTCCAGCCAGACGAGCGGCATGCCAAGTTCGCTCGTACTGCGCCACTCAAATCTTCTTTCCGGAATGTTAGTCAGCCTTAGCAGCACTAATGGCTGAACTTCGACACCGTACTTGTACACCATATTTTTTCTCAGAGAAAAAGATTTATAAGCGTTGCTGTGCGATTTTATCACAGGCCATGCTTTTCTTTAACTAACTTTAGTTCTGCATCAAATTCTGCTTTTTTGGCGTAGAACGGTACTAAGATTCCGCCAGCCTGCAGGAAGTTTGCCTGCGTTACTGAAATGTCTGGTTTATAATTATCCGCGATAACAACTAAAACATATGCGCAGTTCTTGCCAAACCGCCTGCGCAGCGGCGCTAAAAGATAATCGATACGTTCGGGGCGCATAGCATAATTTGTTCCCTTACTGCCCGGACCGCCATCATGGGCCCGATTTTTGCTAAGTTTTATTTCAAACAGCGTTGGCAAGCCATCAAAAACTGCGAGCTCGTCTATGCCCATATAATCTAACAAAAGATTGTCCTGTCTCATGTTTAGCACAACCATGTTCTGGCCCTTGCGCCGCTCGAAAACAAAATCACCTATTAGCTCACCTGGGCGGATTGGGTCAAATATTACTCTGTCACCCATATCTGTGCAAATTTCTTCAAGGCTTGCGCGAAGGCAGGCCTCTGACCACGGGCCAGTAAACGTTCCGAGATTATGCATTTTGCCAAACCCAAATCTCTGCCTATAGCATTCTAAAACTTTTTCCTCGGCTGGCTTTCGTCCAGCTAACTTTTTTGTGATTTCTAACAATAAATCATTCTGTGCCAACATATTATATCACCAAGAGCTCATACTTCTCAGAGATTCTTCTAACTTCGCCCTTAAATTGCCATCTTGTCATTGGAAATGGCACTAGCATGCCGCCTTCCCGCATAAAAATCCTTTGGACAAAATCGTTTGAACTTATTTGTTCTGGCGGCACGACCAGCGCATAACCAACTTCAGTCGTTTTGAAATATTCTTTTATCGGCCTGAGTGATTTTTCTATTTTGTCAGACTGCATTGCCATTGCGATGCCGCCAGGGCCAGGCCTGTCCTCTCTCATCTTAATTTCAAACAAAACAGGCAGGCCATCCGCAACTAATAGCATATCTATTTCAGAATTATTGTGGCGGCCGACGCTTGCCTGCTTAGCCCAAACTTTCAGCGTACCTGTTTCATCCGCGCGCCTGAAAATAAAATTTTGTGTTTCTTCGCCGGCGCTTATTGGATTAAATCTAACTCTATCTTCTACTTTGCGCTCTTGACAAATCTGCTGCAGCGAAAGCTGAATATAAATTTCTCCTAATGCGCCGGACAATTGATTTGCATTACAATTGCGCGCAGAATACATCGGCGTCTGCCGGAACGACGCAACCGCAGACTCCGCGCTGGGCTTAGTCGTGGGCACTTGTTTGATAATTTGCCGAATTAATTCGTTCTGCGGTAGCATTTTAAACGTCAGGCTGGTGTATGTCACCATCTGGAGTGCCAGCTCGAACCATTTCCTTTTCCATATTTCCTGAATGGCCTCTGCTCGCACGCCAGTCAATCATACCAACTGCCAGT
>JAHFKX010000091.1 GCA_023245115.1 Candidatus Woesearchaeota archaeon | reverse complement strand
GGGTTAAAAACATAAAAAAAGGTAAAAAAGCAAAACTGGTTAACATAGCAAACGAAGAATTGAGTGTTATGGGCATGGCAGAACAAATAAAGGCTGCGTTTGAGACAAAAGGCAAGCAAGCCACAATAGAAATTATAGATAACCCGCGAAAAGATGAAGTTGTTTCTGAGGCATTTTCTATCGACACGTCACTCGCAAAGAAGTTACTTGGGTTTGAGCCAAAAAATAATCTTGCTAAATTTCTGAGTGAAGTGGTTTAAATGTTTTTTTCTATTATATTAGTTGCTGCTGCAACTTTCTTCCTGCTTTACTTTATGGGTGGCAATGCAGCAGGCCATATGACTGGCCCGCTCATCGGGGCGCGTGTTCTTACATTTAAAAAAGCAGTTTTATTTTCTGCAATTGCTGTTTTTATTGGAGCGCTTCTGCAGGGCCATCTGATACGGGCAGTCATTGGAAAGGGTATTGTATCTAATCTTCAGGCCGACTCGCTTGGTGTCGTTGTTGTTTTGCTGTCCGCAGCAGCTTGGGTTTGCCTTGCTACCATATTTGGCTGGCCAGTGTCAATATCACAATCAGTCATCGGCTCAGTTATCGGCTATGGGCTTATCACAAATACCATAATCAATTGGTCACGTGTTGCAACAATTTTTGGCAGCGTTATTCTAAACCCACTATTCGCAGCCGTCCTTACTATAGCACTTTACGCCGGCCTGCATAGATTTTTTCCTTCCGATGATGATGAAAAAAAAAGAATTTGGGCAATTCCACTTTTATTAAGTACGATTTATGCGAGCTACACACTTGGGGCAAACACATTCAATAGCGTTGTCGGCGTAGCTGCGAATGTTATGAACAGTGGGTGGCTTCTTGTTGGCGGAACTATTGCCCTAGCACTTGGAATATTAATTTTCGGTAAGCGAGTAATAAAAACAGCTGGCTTCGAAGTAACGCACATTAATCCAATGACTGCATTTGTTATCCAGCTCGCGGGTGCGCTCGTTCTTCACGTGTTTATCTATTTAGGCATTCCCAGCACTGCAACCCTGGCAGTAATCGGCGCGACCTTTGGTGTTGGCGTATTTAGAAAATTTAAAGATAACGTCCAAAAAAATACCGTCGCGCAGTTATGGCAATCTGTGCCGGAAAAACGAAAGGGGACAATGCTAAAAATACTACTGGCGTGGTTCATAACGCCCATATTTGTTGCAGGCCTGGCGGCGGCACTATATGTGCTACTTAAGCTACTAATTTAAACAAAGCGCTAAACTATGTCTTCTTCAGCGATAACAACAAAATCTGCTGCAGACATTACCGAGCTGAATGGTATCAACAGCTCGCCATCCTTTGCTTTTTCGAGGTCCATGCTGAGTGCATTTGCTGTTGGCTGCGCTAAAACCAAGTAAATAAGCTCGCCGGTCCTAGTCTCAAACACCAGGTCACTGACGATACCGAATTTCTTGCCGGCCTTTGTAACAACGGTTTTTCCTATCAATTGCTTTGAGAACTTTTTGTCTTCCCCTACCATCATAATCACCCTTTAACCACTCCGCTCAAATGTGTTGCAAAGCAACATCCGTCGAACTTGTTCGACATTAAATACTTTTGCTTTCAGCCCCCTTATAAGTATTTCTGTATTGTTGTAAAAGGATTTATTTGTGCTTCGCAATGTGTTTCATGATTATTTCGAGCTGTTTTGTACCATTTTCAACACTGCCAGATGCATCCAAATAATAATCCGCATTGGCAATTAAATCGCCAACGCCCAACCTTAACTCCTCTCTATCTCTAATTCTTAGCTCAAGCTCAGTTATGTTTGGCATGCGCTTTTTCAGCCAGCTGTGCCGCTTTTGAGACGGCGAAACGACTGCCAAAAGGATAAATCTTTTACCATATCTGGCCTTGAAGTATCTTACTTCCTCCATTGTTCGCAGAGAATCAAGCACGACTAACTTTGGCTTTTTTGCAATTATCTGCCGTTGCACCCAATCAATAAGTGGGATGTCGCCATAATCCAGCCAAATATATAATGAAGCCATAATCATAGATTCACCATCCACTCTGATGCCCCTGCCTTTCAAAAAATTCTTAATAAAATCATGGGTGTGAATTCTGAATGCGCCGTATTTGTCTTTTAAAATTTCAGAAACAGTTGACTTACCCGAACCGGGCATGCCTACGATCCCAATTACCTGTGTGGCCATTCATATACTAGAACATAGATGTTTAAAAATCTAACCTAACAAGGACATAACGCCTTTGTAAACTAGAATAATCACAATAATCCATTTTAGCGCGTCAAAAACCGGAAAACCGCACATAGAAAAATATAAAAGGAAAAAGTCATAAAGATTTTCATGCGCTTGTTTATTGCAATCGGGCTGCCTGAAAAAATACGGGCGGCAATTTCGGGGCTTCAAAAAAGGCTTAAATCTGAAAACATAATTACTGCAAAATTCGTTGAGCAAGACAATCTGCATTTTACTTTGAAATTTTTTGGCGAAGTTAGCGAGACAAAACTTGGTAAAATTAAAACAACATTGCAAAGTACCGCAAACATTGCAAAATTCGGCGTCTCGCTGGCTGGCCTGGGTGCGTTCCCTTCCAACAGCAATGCGCGTGTTTTGTTTATTTCTACAGCCTTGGGTGGCGAACAGCTAAAAGCCTTGCAAAAATCTATTGATGAAAAATTGGCCGCAGTAGGATTCGCGCCAGAAAAACACTATGAGAATCATATTACGATTGCGCGCGTTAAATCTGTAATTAACACGGGCGAGTTAAATAAACTACTCAAAAACAAAAAATTAGAGTTCGGCACATTTACGATTTCCGGCTTTTCGCTGATGAAAAGCCAGCTGACACCAAATGGGCCAGTTTATGAAACTGTTAAGGAATTCAAACTATTAGAATAAAATGGAAGATAAAACACTGATAAAAATCGCGTTGGCCTGGTCCCTGCTTGGCCTATTTTTGCTGATAGTTATTGCCTCTTTCTCGGGGCCGGCAACAATAAAAATAGCCGAACTCGAACAGAACGTCGGGAAAACAGTCGCGGTTTTTGGCAATGTCGATAGCACAAAGTATGGCAAGACATCATTTATTGAACTTAGCGATGAAACAGGCAATACAACTGCTGTACGGTTTGACAACCCGGAGAACAAATCAAAGGCCGGCGATTACATCGGCGTAAAAGGCAAAGTCCAAGTCTACAAAGGCAATTTCGAGCTTGTCGCGGACGAGATTAGGTGTGTGAGGTGTGGATAACGCATGTTATACGCGCTCAGCCCATTCCTTAATCTGCGTTGAAAGAGAAGCTAAGTCATATGCTATCTCAACTCTGGGCCTTGCCAGCTTTGTTTGAATTTCTACGTCCTGCCTTCTTTGATATTCGGGGTGAACGCCTACGAATATAGGTTTAACGGCCATCGACCATGCTCCAAGTTCATATAATACTAT
>JAHFKX010000024.1 GCA_023245115.1 Candidatus Woesearchaeota archaeon | reverse complement strand
CATGCGTTATTATTGCGACATCTGGCATGATGACCGGCGGGCCGTCAGTTCAGTGCTTTAAACAGCTTGCAGATAATCCTAAAAATTCACTGATTTTTGTTAATTACCTTGGCGAAGGCACGCTGGGCAGGGAAGTACAGGGCGGCGCAAAGCAGGTATCTGTTGATAACGAAAAGGTTGACGTAAAATTAAATATAAATACGATAGAAGGCTTCTCAGGCCATTGTGACCGCAATGAGTTGATGAACTATGTAAGAAATGTCAAGCCACGGCCGCGCAAAGTAATAATTGTGCATGGCGAGCAGACGCGCTGCCTCGACCTTGCGTCCAGCCTGCACAAAGAATTTAAGATTGAAACGATTGCACCAAAAAATTTGGAAGTTGTGAGATTAAAGTAAGTTTAAAAATTTTTTAGCAATAAGCGACCTTAAAACATACATTTATAAATATTAATGCATGAGAAAATGAAAATGGAGTTTAAACCTTATCCAGAAGCACTCAAAGAAGTAATAGAAACATTCGTCTTATCTGTAAACGGAAGCGATGAACCATTAGAACGGTGCAGAAGATTAGAAAGGCTGCTTATGCTATTGCTGCTTAAAACAGAATTGCCAACCGCATTGAAGTCTTCTGTTCTAGATAACATTTCTTGGCAACTGCGGCAGGTTGATTGGGAAAACGGTAAGAAAGGTACAATGAAAAAATAAAAATTTTTGAAATAAGAGCAACAAAAATAGTTCTAAGTTGATTTGTTAAGTTACATAATAATTAAACATGAATAACTATTTCGTCCGCTTTCCGGGATTAACAGCAACTTTCCACAGGAAAACTTTGTCGACTGGGTAAATTTTTCTGATTTCCTTTCTCATGTCGCTTGTCAGGCCTTCTGCTATGTCCTGCTTGAAAAAATCAAATGCGTCTGTTTCTGTAAGCAGCGCTTTGGCCTTGCTTTCTATGATTTTAATTATATCTGCCCTTGCCGACTGGTGCAGTTTTTTAGATGTCATTACGTAGAATTTAGCAACGATGCTTTTGTTGTCCTTTGAATTGGCCTTGACAACGTAATGGAATTTTTCCTTAAACCTGCGGCCAGTCCTGCCGATGACTGCATCCATTATGTAAAAGCGCCATGGTTCTGTTATGACTTTTTCGCCTTGCGTGTCTATAATTTTTAGAATAATCTTTTTAGATTGGTCTTTCGGGTTGCCAGAAATTTGTGCAAAGTTAAGCTCTACCGGCCTGTTTTTTAATTCGTCCGGCTCGTACGCGGTTATTTCCACCAGCTCGTTTTTCCCGAAAACTTCCGGTGCTAAGACTGTGAACCACTTCTTTTTTCCGACTCTTACTTTTCCCGCTGCCATCAGCCGCAAAATCGGCTGGCGCTTTGGTCGCATTTGGCTTCGCCAAACGCAACAGCCACCGATACCTCCGTTAATTTTTCCAGTTTAGGGGTCATTACCATTTTATACGTATTTCCAGTCCACTGGTAACCTCCCTGCGTTTTTATAGTATCTGGCCAGGCCAAATATTTTTGTTTCTGTTAGCTGCAGTCCGCGTTTGGAATGCATATCTTTTCGGTGAGTCTCCATGTGTTTTTTAATATTGGCTGCCCGTTTGATTAATGCGTGCAAATCTTCTGGAAGTTCTGGCACAATATTTTTTTCCTGAAAGACTTTGCCGAGTTTTTTGCCTAATATTTTTTCGACATCAGGTATGCCATAAGAATCACGAAGTGTCAGGCCGATTTGCGATTTTGACAGGCCTTGTTTAGCTAGCTTAACCACCAGGGCTTCAATTTCTTCGGGTTTGTATGCCACCCATGCCGGAGTGGGAGCTAGCAACAGCTTCTTCGAGCCTGCAATTCCCCTGCGCCTAGTATGCATCTTTGCCACGGCTGCAATTTCGCGAACTAAGCTCGCGAGACCTCCTTTCTTTCTTCTGTTTTTGAATGTATTTTTACCATTTGCTTTTATGTAAGCCGATAGAACAAAATCATACCGGCCTGAGCCTGCCGAGGCTGACTCATCCCATCATAGCCAGCGCAGGATGGTTTTTAAAGGTTTTCGTTGTAGTAATTGCATGAGTACGGTAATAGACAGTGTTGATTTAGCGTACTACATCGACCTGTTAAAAGCCTTAGTAGCGCGTGGTGCGAACGTTAAATCTGTTTCAGTTTCGCAGTTTAATCCGATACGCCCGTTTGATGAACTCCCACTGGATAATGTTTTTGATAGTTTGGCAAAAACACAACTGCCAGAATATCACGTCCTAACAATAATTGAACATACAAATCCCAGCGGGTTAGTTACGTATTTAGAAAGATACCATTTTTGGAAGGTTGCAGGAAATAATGGCATAAAAACATGGATAAACTTAGAAGGGCAGATTGAAACGTATGTTGTTAAGAGTTTTGGTATAACTGATGCCCTTGGAAGATTTGTTAGGAGATTGAGGAAAAGGAAAGATTAGCTAACGTGTTTATACCGTCACCGTGCTTCAACTACTTTTAATCGCTTGAGAATTTATTAATTACCTTTATTACGCAGACAGAGTTGGTTTTGTTAAAAACATACCTTCAAGTCCAAGATCCTTAATTTGCTCTAGAGTTAGTGGCCTGGCTTGCAAAGTGTGATGTTCACAGTCCCCGCCCCAAACGTTCACAGAACCATGCGGCATTAGAGTTACGCTCCCACATGGTAAACATGGTGCGTCAACTGACGTACGTGGTGTGAAACCTTTCGCGGTCCACGTAGCTAAAATTTCTCGAAGCTCAGCTAATGAACAGTCTGTGCCAAAAACCATTTTGCCGTTTTCCCTAGTTGCAACTACGTGTGCAAAAGTTGGGCCGGCTTCGTATTCATGAGACGTGTATCGACATCGGCCGCGCCCATAATTTACGGCTGCGACGTTTATCGTAGGTGTCGTTGGTGATACCATTTTATGACTATTTCTATATAGTTGATTTATAAACCTTTTGGTTGATTAGCCAACGTGCTTGTATCTTCCCCGCGCTTCAACAACTTTTAATCTCTTCAAAACTTCGTTTGCAAATTCTTTATCAACTGACTCATAGCCCGCCACAAAACTTTCCCAGCACTTCTCCCAAATTGCATTGTGTTTAGAAGTCAGGCATTCCTTGAAGATGTGTAAATCCACTGCGAAATCTTCAACTCGCAGGGAGTAATCGCCTAAACCAAAATCAATTAGAAAAAGTTTCTTGCCTACGAGAATCATGTTTGACGTCGTGAGATCGCCGTGGAAAATTCCGGCGCGGTGGACTTTCGCAATTTGGATGCCTGCTAGTTTGCATACGTTAGATTTTTTTGTTCGGTCCAAATAATCCCGTAGTTTAATTCCGTCCAGAAATTCCATCTCCAAATCAAACTCGGAAATTTTTGTGAGCTGCGGGACGTTCACGCCAGCCCGTTGCAATTTATGCAGAATGGAGGCTTCTTTCTTTGTTCTTTCTTTTCTCAATTTTGTATCAATTTGCGGCAGGCGGTAGTTCTTTTTGATTCGTTCTTTTTTTACCTTTTTTCCAGTTAAATAAATTATAGCTTCGGCGCCTTGTGCTAGCGTTTTCATAATTAACTGAAAATGCCGGCCAATAAAAACCTTTTTATGCCTTTCTGTTCGGTTATGTGTGTGAAAACAATTTACTGCGCAGATGCTGGAAAGATAGCTATAGATGACGGCCTGTTAGCAAAGGTGAATGATGCGGTTGCATGCGTTGAGGAAATGTCTAAGCGCAACGATTGGCGCTTAACTATTGAAATAGACGTGCCTGGGACTGCGAAAGATGAATTACATATTGGTGATCCGAGTGGTCAGTTAATATTACAAGTTGCGTACGATCGTGGTGTGCAGGACAACGCGCACGCGCAGATTATGCGTGCGTTGAGCGGACAGATGCCAGCTGGAAAAATCTCTGTTGACCTCGGCGAATATGGCTACGAGGGCTGGGAAAGCAGGATTGACAGCAAAAATCTGCTCGAGCTTGC
This sequence comes from Candidatus Woesearchaeota archaeon, assembly GCA_023245115.1. Taxonomy (GTDB): domain Archaea; phylum Nanobdellota; class Nanobdellia; order UBA10117; family UBA10117; genus JACOYC01. Next base: position 5,833 of record JAHFKX010000024.1, on the reverse strand, counting down.
TGATATATATTTCGCAGACAGTTTCATTTATAACATCTTTAGTCTCGGTTTGTCGCAACATGACCTTGCCACTATTAGACAAGTCGACAAAGAACATATGCCGTTGTTTGGAGAATTCGTTTTAGAGAAAGCTAAACATCACCTCGAGAGCCGTGTTGAAATGCAAAGTTCTTACGAAGAAAGCAGCCTAGCAAATTTAATTAGTGTTGTTTTTGACGAACATTGTTATTTTGGGCATGATGGCACTGAAGAAATTGCATATCTCAAAAATCTTGTTACTGCAACAGATAATTTTTGCAGAAAAAAGGATGAGGTTAGCCTTGAGGAATTTATGTCCGTAATAAGTGGCAGGTTAACGAGTGAACAATGAAAACAGCATATTTATCTAGTTTTGCTAGGGTTGAATTAAGCGATGATTTGCTTGCTCGTGTCGAAGGTGCCGAGCTCGAGATTCGAAGCGCACGCAACAAAACTAGCGGCTACCCATCCGTCGATATTTACCTCGATAGTTCTACGCCACCGCAGTTTATTGGTGGAGCGGTTGGTGGGCTTGTGATACGTGTTGCTTATAATAATACCCGAGTCAAATCAAGAGCCGTTTGGGATGTTGTTGCAGGCTTGGGAGCGTACCGGGAGTCGCAAACATCACTCGAGCCGCCGTACTGGCGTCCGGAGGTACATAATGAGCACTTTGAACCAATCGATGTGCGGGCCATGTCCGATGTATATTTTAACGAATATTTTGTTAAATCAATATATGATGGGCGCAGCGGCCTTAAAGACCTGCAAATAGTCAGGAAAGCCCATCGTGGGCAGCTTGCAGAGGAAATAGAAAAAAGCGCATGGGCAATATTGAATAACCCAAAAGTCAGGCCTGATAAGAAGGAAGAAGCATACTTGATGCGTGTTGCCGCAGCCGCGGATAAAGTCAGCAGGGGAAGTAGCATAAAAGTTTTAACTAAAGCGATAAAAACAAACCCAGCCCGCAAGATTTGGTGCAGGCCAGGCGGCGGTTGCTGCGGCTAGTTTTGTTTACTCTATAATACACTACCAAAACATTTAAATACCTCTGTAGTTAAGTACTTTCATGGCAAAAACCTGTGGTTGCCGGAATTGTTAGATTCTCTTTATTAGCTCAAATTATCTTATTTATTGGTTGTGTTTCTGTTATTAATAGTTATTTTTCTCTCACATTTGCCCGAGTAGCTCAACGGTGGAGCGCCTGACTGTTACTCCTTCCCTTTTCTTTCGCGAAAGAAAAGGTCTGGAGCAACCCCAAAAGAAAGGCGGCGACATTTACAATGTCGCAAAGCTTTGGTTGCTCATGGATAAGATATCGGGAGGCTCAAGGTTCGAATCCTTGCTCGGGCGCCTAATAGCCGCATAGTTTATTAAATATGAAATAGTATAAGGGGTGAATAATATGAAATTAAAACAAAAAGATGTGGAAAGTAGATGCGCATATGTGCTGCATACTAGTCAAACACATAGCAAGGAGTATTTATTAGGAAAAATAAAAGAAGGAGAAACGCTTGCATTTAGTGTAAAGCTGCAAGGTAGGGGCGGATTTTTTGCCGCGAGCGGCCATGTGGATTATTTTAGGCCCATCAAGCCCGATGACACTCATGCATGGTTTCTGGCTTACGCTTCACAAACAAATCATTTCGTTGCTGGCTTAACTTTAGATCCGAGGTGTGCCTTAGCAGTGTGGCTCAGGGAAACACCGCCCGCAAAAATAATGGCGAGCGGAGCGATGGGCGGTTTAAAGTATTTAGTCTTAGAGCCACGCAGAAGGAAATTTGAACAGGAGTTTCCTTACGTTACCTGCTACATTCAGCCCACAGAACGAAAGCAACAGGCATCGGAGCTTGAAATATTACTGAGGTACGAATAAAATGAAAAAAGAAATCGAATACAAAGAAATAAGCGCAGTGCTGGATAAAAGTCTCGAAGGCAAGACAGTCCATATCCACGGCTGGGTTTACCGCAAGCGCGATCAGAAGGAAATGGTTTTCATTATCGTGCGGGATAGCTCAGACATTATTCAGGCAGTCGTGAAAAAAGAATCAGTCAGCAAGAAAGTCTGGGAGGACGCGCTTAAGATTTCAATGGAGTCTTCCTGTACGCTGACTGGAAAAATCCGCGAGGATAAACGCGCGCCAACAGGATTTGAACTGCAAGCTGAGGATTTAGAAATAGTTGGCCTAGCAGAAAGATTCCCAATAACAAAAGATTTGTCAGAAGAATTCCTCCGAGAAGTAAGGCATCTTTGGCTAAGGAGCAGAAAAATGACATTAGTTTTAGAAGTTCGTTCTGCTGTGTTCGAAGCAATTCATAAATTCTATGCGGAACGCGGATATTTTGAAGTCCAAAGCCCGAGTTTCACTAGCGCAGCGTCAGAGGGCGGTTCAACGTTGTTTGAGGTAAAATATTTTGATAGAAAAGCATACTTAACGCAAAGCTGGCAACTCTACGCAGAAGCGATGATTTTTGCGCTGGAAAAAATATATTGCATCGCCCCAAGCTTCCGCGCAGAAAAATCACGAACGAGAAGGCATCTTGCAGAATACTGGCATCACGAGATGGAAACCGCGTGGATGTCATTTGAAGATTTGCTTAAATTTGAGGAAGAGCTAATTGTGTTTGTTGCGCATTATGTTGCGAAGAAATGCGCGCGCCAGTTGAAAGAGCTCGGCCGTGACACTAAGGAACTGTTGGAATTAAAAACACCATTTGCGAGAATGAAATATGCAGAAGCAATTAAGAGGCTTGGAAAAAAATCCGGATATGATTTAACAGATGAAGACGAAAGAAAATTAGTTGCAGACGTAGGAAAGCCAGTCTTCCTCACGCATTTTCTGCGCGAGATGAAAGCGTTCTACATGAAAGTTGATCCTAAGGACAAGAAGGTTGTTCTTGCCGCAGATTTGTTAATTCCGGGCGTCGGCGAGACCACTGGCGGAAGCTCCAGAATTGAGGACTCAAAAGAGCTGGAAGATTCGCTGAAATTGTTCAAGCTAAAAAAGGAAGATTACGCTTGGTACATGGACTTGCGCAAATTTGGCTCCGTTCCTCACGCAGGCTTTGGCCTTGGAGTAGAGCGTTTGGTAATGTGGCTGACAAAGGCAGAGCATATTTTTGATACGATTCCATTTCCGAGGGCGATGGACAGGCTGACACCATGATAGAAATAAGATTTGCTAAACGGGGCGAAATTAAAACAGTTAGAAAAATGTATGCCAAGGGTTTTGAAGAATATAATAAGACTGAAATATTTTACTATTTTCTAAATTTTTTGAATAAAAACAGAATCGAACATGGGGAAGTTTTGCTGGCCTTTGATGGCAAAAAACCAGTTGGCATGTGCTCATTCCATTGTCACCCACAAATCTTTTTCAAATCTTTATTCCTGGAAAATGTGGTCATACTTCAGGGGTATCGCAGAAAAAGCGTAGGCAGAAAACTAGTTCAAAGGGCGTTAAAATTAGCAAAAGCCAAGGGCATGCGAAGAGTTTTTTCAAACACTTGGCCTAAAAATAAAGAATCGGTTAAGTTTCACGAAAAGCTTGGTTTCAAATATTGTGGCAAAATAGCGGATTCGCAGGGTGAAGGGGAAGATTACGTATTTTTTTCAAAGACGGTGAAATAATGGCAGACTGTATCTTCTGTAAAATCGTAAAAGGAGAAATCCCTAGTTCGAAGATTTGGGAGGACAGTGGGCACATTGCGATACTGGATATTTTTCCGAATGTAAAGGGGCAGGCCTTAGTAATTCCAAAGAAACATTTGTCTAGCTATGTATTTGATATTGACGACGAGAATTTTACTAAACTTCTTTTGGCGGCCAAGATGGCTGGCAGGCTTCTAGATAAAGCACTTGGCGCAATAAGGACTGCAGCAGTGATGGAAGGTATGGAGGTCGATCACGCGCATATTAAGCTTTACCCGCTTTATCACAAAAAGACTGAGAAGTTCGAGCCGGTGGTTGCACCAAAAGAGGTTTTCTTTGAGAAGTACGCTGGCTATGTGACGAGCCTGCATGGCCCGAAGGCAAATATAGCTGAGTTGAATGAGCTGGCCGAAAAGATTAGAAATTCCAAGTAGGTGCTCCCGGCGAGAAAATCACAATAACTGAATTTTCAGCTATCGCTTTGAACTCGCGCCAAGGGATCGAGAATCCCCTATCCTTGACCGGGTTTTCCGACCGTTTATCGGCCTTTCCGCCAGAGTGCATACGGTCGAAGACCGTACTCGCTGAAAGCGTGGACCGATTTTGCGGTCCCTAGACGACGGGAGCACAAATTAATGGCGCTACATTGGTTTAAAAATGTTAAGCGGGCGCTGAAGGATTTGAACCCTCGACCTATCGGTCCGAAGCCGATCGCTCTATTTGGGCAACAGACCAAATCCGCGGACTTTGTCTGCGCTATCCAAACTGAGCTAAGCGCCCGTATGCAGGGGCAAGGATTTGAACCTTGGAAGGCACTAAGCCAATGGATATCTTACTTTCAGACTTAAGTCCATCCCCTTTGACCGCTTGGGTACCCCTGCATAACAAATACTAATTTTTCACAATTTAAAAGATTATGCGGGGAGAAGGATTCGAACCTTCGAAGGCACTAAGCCACTAGACTCTGAATCTAGCACGTTTGACCGTTTCGACCATAGATTGAAAGACTTGAATTTCCAATCCGATGGACTTCGCTATCCCCGCACAGCCTAAAGCTTGTTTTGTTGTTTTTAAAGATTTCAATTTGTGCCGTAAAACCCAAATCTATCAATTTCGCACATCAGGCCAATGATTGCATCTGGATTTATCTTCCGGACTGTTTCATAGGAATTTATATCTACATCGGAAAAAATGCAATGCGCGTACGGGTGTGAATGCAGTGATATTATTGTTTTGCTGTCGCAGAGTTCTGCGGTTACCTCAGCAACAGTTTGGCTGATTGTTTTTGGTTTGTAGAGCCCAATGACTAAATAGTTTTTTCCATTTTTGTGGCCAGTCAGGCAAACCTTGAATTCGTTCTTTTGTTCCGCAAGATAGAATTTTTTTAGCACGTCGTAAGTTCCATTTCCGAAAATTACTTTTTTTCCGTTTCCGGCATCTATTGAAAAATCCGGTGCGAGTTTTGAGCTTGCAAGCCTACCTTCAATAATGCTAAGGCTATTACCGCCAAACACTAAATATATTGTCACAATAGTGAGCATTACGAGGCTGAGTGCCGTAATTATTAGTTTGTTTCTTTTTTGTTTCCCGGCATCTTCGTCGCCTAAATCTATGCCTGTTCTGGCCAGCTCCATCAAATCATTATCGATCTCCATTAAATTTGTTGGCACCGCAGCGTTTAAAAAGTATGTTTTGCTAATTTTTTTATGGCGTTAAGAAAACCAATAGCGAATGATAAACTGGCATATTTCACACGCAGGGCTTTGCCAAACGGTGGCAGGGCGATGGTCTGGCGGTTTGAAGGCGAAGAGCTGGCAAATATAGAGTATGCTTGCCCATTCTGTAAAAATGCAGGGGAGAAGCAGCAGTCCTTCACTCGCGTGAAAGCAAAAATTTTGAATGAGCGCACTGGTAAATCCAAGTCAGGTGAAGTGTTCAGATTCCAATGCGATACCTGCAAGAAGGATATTGATTTGCCGAAGTGGGTAAAGAAAGGGCCGGGAAAAAAGGCAGCATAGCAAATTTCTAAATTCTTCGCGCAAAAACTGCGGACGCATACGCTTTGGTTTTTGCATTTAATGCAAGTATTACTGCAGCATCTATGCTTGCAACCCGTGTGACAATACTTCTTGTATTAGCATGGCGTATGAATGCAGAAGTATA
>JAHFKX010000090.1 GCA_023245115.1 Candidatus Woesearchaeota archaeon | reverse complement strand
TGCCGCGTGTCCCACAATGTGCCCGCCGATGGCTTGCGTTGGATTGCCGAAGAATATTGCTGGGTTTGCCATCACCTGATTAGTTATGTAAACTGCAAGATTAAATTTGTCGGCTAGCTGTTGGAGCAGATGTAAATGCTTATTTAGTTTTTGTTGCCGGTCTGCCAGGGTTCCGCGGCCAGAGTATTCGGATCTGAACAAAGATGTTAGCGAATCAACAATTATTAATTTGATTGGCAGGCCGTCCTTTTGTATCAGATCAGAAACTTTTTCCGCGAGCAACATTTGGTGGTCAGAGCTGTATGCGCGGGCGATATGAATATTTTTCAAGGCCTCATCTGGATTCATGCCCTTTGCCTCTGCGAGCTGCCTGATTCTTTCTGGCCTGAATGTACCTTCGGTATCTATGAAAACAACTTGGCCGTTTAATCCGCCCTGCTCAACTGGGAGCTGAACATTGACTGCTAACTGAAATCCTAGTTGCGACTTTCCAGAACCGAACTCGCCAAAGCCCTCTGTGAGTGCGCCAGTTTCTACGCCGCCACCAAGTAATTTATTTAATTCCGTAGAATTTGTTGTGATTCTGCCGGTATTCTGGCGGATTTTGAAAACTTCTTCGCCTGTTTTGAAGCCCATATCCAAAGCAGAGCGCGCTGCCGCAATTGCTTTCATCGCGGTTTGCTTTGTAATCTCAGCAATTTCAGAAAGCGTTGCGGGATTCGCGACAGCGACAGACATAACATCATTGATACCTGCTTCTATAAGTTTCTCAACTGTTTTTGCGCCGATGCCTGGCAGGTCTTCCAGCTTCTCGATTTTTTTGTTGGGTTTAACTTCTATTGCGTCGCCTTCTTCATCTAAAATTTTATCTTCGTCTTCTTTTTTCTTTTTAGCCATGATTTTCACCTTTTAGCAATTCAGCAGCAATTTTTTTCGGATCGGGAGTTATATCAACTTGGTTAATTTGCATTTCAGTTCGGTCGAAGTTTTCATTTCTTACAACTCTACCAGTTATTTCAATTGTCCTGCCCAACAGGAACTCATCTATTCTTTCCTGAAGCCTGTCCGGCCCGTCCTTCGCTAAAATCTCCTGGACTTCCGCAGCGCCGAGGCCACCAACTATTTTTTCTGCTTTATCTCTGAACGCGACACATCTGATTGTTTCTGTTGTGTCGTCGAGCACAAAATTGACGATCATTGCGTTTTGCGAGGTAACAGATTTATGTATCACGCAAGTTGCGCCTGCAGCATCAATAATTACTTTTTTGCCGCATTGTGGGCAGACTGGGTAAAACTTTGGCGCAAACACTTGTACAACTTCTCCAGATACAGACGCAACCTCGCTTGCCCGTAACTCTGCAATGCTCTTTTTAGCCGCTCCGGTTTGGGCGATTGCTGCAACGATTACATTTTTTGGATCTAAAATAAGTGAACTTTTGTAACCCAAATGCAGCTCTTTACCTCCAAGATTATTTTGTTTTGCATACGCATCTTTAATTTTCACAATCACGCCGTCTTTTATCCGCCCATCTGTCAGCCACGATGCCCGCTGGTCCCAGATTACTGTTCTTATTTCTCCGGTTTCATCTGCGAGAATAAATGAGCCAACCTGCTTTGGCTTGCCATCCTTGCCAGTAAAAGTAGTTGGGTTAAATGCCCTCATAACGCGGCCAACAGTCTCAATGGCCTGCATGCCAATCACAATATCTTTTATTTTTATCGTACCAGACCGCGTGTCCTTGAATAATTGTACGCCGAGCTCCGAGGCCACAATATACGCAGCGCCTTCTTCGGAAACTAAGCCATCAAGGGCCTGCATCTTGTTTGCAATTTGCTGTTTGATTTCGGTTTCAGATAGCCCAGTCTCGCCCTGAATTTTAGAAATAACATCTTTGATCGGAATTTGAAGCATTTCAACCGAATTTGTAAAATGTAATGCGAATAAAAAGATTTGTGTAGTATAGCGGTAGATTTATATACCGATAGCTAATATTTCTGGCATGGCCACAGTTCATTCAGGCGCAGCGACATTGGCACTGGCGATAGTTGCACTCATTGGCATATTTGGTTTGCTTGGCTCTGGCAGCCTGACTGGCGCAGCAACATTTGATAGTGGCTCGTTTTCGTTCTTAGGCTCAGAGGGACTGCTGGCCGTTGTGTTGATTCTCGTGGGCGTTGGGCTGGCATATTTATTTGTGAAAAAAAAATAATCAGTCTACTTATTCTGGGTTGTTTGCATAAGTAGTATACGCTTTATTAAAAATGACTTTGAGTTGTCCCATGTAGCCGACTGCTAATCTGGCCCGCTTGAATTTCAGGGACTTTTTTGCCTCATCTAAATACGCGTTATAAACTCCGTATTGTTCGCGAATGGTATTGTTGGCAACCTTATTTTTCATAAAACTGCGCATATGTAACTCGTGCTGGGAAAGAGCTCGCGCTGCCGCGTCAAATTTTCCTTTTTTAGCGGCGCCTATTGCGGCGTCTATTTGTTGAACTGTCATATCATAACATGCAAACTATGCATTATTAAACCTTTTTATTGAATTACTAACGTCCTTGTTGAAATTTTTTCCAAGTATGTGATATGCTGTTGCATGCTTTTTAGGTTCTCATTTATTTGGGCAATTTGCTCGCCCAGCTTTCTAAACTCTTCGAAGCCCGTTTCAACTGTTGATAATTGTTCTTTTATTGCGAAATTATCATCTTTTATTTCGCCAACAGCGTTTTGGAACTCTGAGAACTTTCCATCTATCGCGTTCATACGCTCAGCATTTGCCTTGAACATTTTGTCCAGCTCTTCAGCCTTTTGCTTTGTGTCAGCTGCTATTTCTTCTGCCTTGTTACTGGCATTTTCTGCGGTTTTGGCATGCCGTTCAACATTGCCGATGCGCTTGTCCACGCTGGCAAGCTTGTCATGCAGCTTGTCGTTGAGCTTATCGACTGAAGTTATGCGCTTTGCAAATTCGCTTATATTTTCGTGCAGCTTTTTCATTGCTGACGGCTTTATTACTGACTCAAAATCATCAACAGTCTTCTCTGCATGTTCAAACTGTCTATCTAGGCCCTCAACTTTTTTGTTATTATCATTTATTTGCCGCGATAGCGTCGTGCCCTGTTTTTGCAGGTGCCTTTCTAGTTCGATGAACCTCTTGAGTTTTTCTTCAAATTCTTTTTGCGAGGCCTCGACATTGTCAAAAGCAATATCCCATGTGTTATGGTCTTTATGAAATTTGGCGATGTCTGAACGCATCTTATCCTGCTCTGACTTGATGCGCGATTCAGCAGTTTCAAGCTCTCGCGAGATGTCTTCTTTTTCTCGGCCTATTTTTTCGGCAAGTGCAGTAATCAGTGTTTCTTTTTCTTTCAGAAGTGCGTCAAGCTTTCTTTTATCATCAACTAAAATCTTTTCAACTTTTTTGGCAAACCGTTCATCTGCCCTGTCAGCAGTTTCCCGCAGTTCTTTTGAGAATTCCGTCAGGTTGAGCCTTTCCTTTTCAAGCTTGTCGGCCAGTGAGTTTATGTACGCTTCCTTTTCGCCGATTACTCTGTCTGCCTTTT
>JAHFKX010000023.1 GCA_023245115.1 Candidatus Woesearchaeota archaeon | reverse complement strand
CGCGATTTTGTCCAACGACAGATTTCTACGCCAGTATGCTTGTTCTCCCCGACTATGCGATAGCCGGCCTTTTTGTACTTGGCAAGCCTGTCGGCTGGGAACTTAACGAATGGCTGGCCTGCGGAATCGCCCATATTAACCCAACAAAAAACTGGTTTAAAACACATGCTAATAGTTTATCTAAATTTTATTTCTAAGTATCAGAAAAAGCGCGCCTCACAACATCATCGAGATCGGCACCATCTTCGGCAGCCAGCCGGTGCATAAACGCTTTGATGTCCGCAGGCGATTTTCCAATATTATGAAAAACGTACGCTGGCGGTTTCCCCGATTCTACTAACGTTTTTACAGCAAATATACCGTCGCAGGGCACAAATTTCTGTTCTCGCGCGTATGCTTGAAGGCGCGGAGGCAAACTATTTGCTGTATAAAAATCTATATCAATTACCTTCCCCACCATGTAATACTGTTATGGTACAAGTATTTAACGCTTTTGTAAGACTAAAATTTTTCTCGTAAGCGAGGCATGTACATATAGCTCTGACTCGTGCACTTTTTTCCATTTTTTGCTGTCAATCTTCAATTTTAAATTATCAGGGCGAATCATTGCTAAATATTTTTCTTTTTTCAGGACTTTATGTGTAGATTTCAGGAATTTTTCGTACAGTTCGTTTATATTTTTCGCGCTGACAACCGAAGAACGCCCGTATGGCGGATCGGTTGCAATTGCATCAATAGAATTTGGTTTGAACAATTTTTCTAATTTAGTCGCGTCCCAAGTTTTCAACTTATAATTTTTGTGTTTATACAATCTCCGATACGCATTAATGTTAGCATCAGCATCTTTTGGTTTGGTTTTGTCAAAATCGACGCCGAAAACATTCGCGCCGGCAATTAGTCCTTCTATTAAAATAGATCCAACACCACAGAACGGGTCTAAAAGAAGCTCTCCTGTTTTGGCCCGTGAGAGATTTACGATGAGTCTGGCCAGCTTAGGCACAAGTGACGTTGGATGGAACCGTGGTTTTTCAGAAGGGGCGCGGCCAACAAACTCGCCTTTTGCCTGCTTCCATATAAAATTACTGACATAAACGTGCTCGCCAGCCAGTATAAAATAAATCGTAGTTCTCGGGTGAGATAAATCTACTGCGGGCGTTCTGCCGAGGTCTTGCAGGGCCATCCAGACTACAGAGGCAAGCCGTTCTTCTGCGCTTTCTGTTGATTCCTTCTCGCTGCGAAAGTCTTTTACTCTTACGCAGAATGGCGATTGGACAAAACTAAAATCAATGTTAGAAATTGTTTTTAGCGAGCTTGATTCTATTTTAGCTTTTAATTCGCAGGCCAGCCGGATTTCCGCGCTGCGCCCGCATAGTAATTTAACAGTTTCTGGCCGTAGGTCAGATTCTGCAACGAGTATAAATCCGTTCTGTATAACTATCCTGCAACTGCCACCAGCAATCTCAAATAAAGATTTGACCTCTTGGGCAGCGGTTTCAACTGCCTCTCCGGATAATAAAAATATAAACCTACTTTTTTTCATACTGCTTCTCATATTGTTTTTCCATCCAAGCAGATATTTTTATTTCCTGCACGCTGAGAACTTTATTTTTTACGCTGACATGAGCGATGTAGACAGGGAAAGTAGCGCCTTCTTCATGCCAATCTTTAAGTAGTGCGGATATTTCTGATTTTGGCGCAGTTGTAGGTAGTGTTTTGTAAATTTGCAAGCCCGGGTCAGTCAGTTCAACAAAAACCAATTTACCTGCCAAGCCCTGCTCGCTTGCAGACGTTTCTATGAAATCAGTAATATCTTTTAAGCTAGCCATGCCTATCGCTTTTTCTTTACGTGCTCAAGGATACTTTCTATGTGATCCTCAATCCGCTCTATCCTGCGGTCAAGAATAACTATGTATTTTAAGCTCCACACAACTCCAACTAAAACGCCAAATATGGCTGCCCATAAAACTATTTCTCCAGGTTCAAGTGCCATCTCAACTACCTCCTAATTAGCTCAGTTTAGTGCGCGGGGTTTATAAATGTTTGTAATGTTTCTAAAAAATACAAAATATAATATAAAAAACTAAATCTCTTCTTCAGCCTCTTGCGCGCTTGCTGCTTCGCTGGTTTCTTCCGTTTGCTTTGACCGGTCGACTCTTGCGAAGCTTGGTGTTACGACAAGGAAATTCTCGCCGAAGCCGGCAATATCGCCCTCATTTGCCTCGACTGTCTTCTTTATTTTGTCGACAGCGCGTTTCAGTTCAGTAATATCCTTTTCCTTTAACGGTGCAATGTTTAGTATCGAAATAGTATACCCTTCCCTAACCGCGTTCAACACGCCCCGTATATCATCAAACTTGTTCAAAGTAAATGGTTTTATAATTACTTTAGACGTTTTATCCTTGGCTTCCGTCTCAAGCTCAACATACTCTTCCCCCAGCTCTGCAGCTGTCGTTTCTTCAGAAAAAACACTTTTTATTCTATTCCAGATGGACATTTTAGCTCCTTGCCACACACACTCCAACTGAAAGTTCCGTTACCACTCAAATATAAAGATTTCGGCTGTGGGTTATACACATCTAGGCATCATTTCTGTTTTCAGTTTCTTGTTTTGTGTGCATCGGAAACAAGCTATTTGGCCTGCCAGTTGTTTTGTATTGCAAAAATCGATAAATAAAATTTAGCGGTCCGCCCCCAGTGCCTATGCGAAAGACTGCATCAAACATCAAAATGCCAGAGAGCATCGGGACCGTAAGATAACCAATATTCCAAGGTGATGTTTGTTCTGCTAAACCAAGCCCGAACTTTGCTCCTGTTAAACCAATATAAAGTTCAGGAATACCCACAACTTTTTTTAGTGTTTCTTTGGCCGGCCCGCTGGAAAGCCTTTCGGCTAGCCCGCGGTTGTTTTCATTAAACAGCCTTAGATAACCGTCTAAACCAATGACACTAGCAGCAGTGCCAATTAGCGGGCTTCGAAAGCCATAGAACATAAATAAACTTCCTCCGACAAACGCCTCTACGGCGCTAATGGTAGTTGTAATTGCTTCTCGCGGTTTTGCGTTTACGTAATTCACAAAATCACGCCAGGGCGAATTCTGTGTCATGCATTATTAAAAAACATAAAGAATTTAAGCTTTACTATTTCCCGTTCGCAGCGCCTTCTAGCTTAGATGTAAGGTCCCAAATTTTTGTCCTAACATCTGCAGATAAGTTTGGGTCAATAGATAAATCCTCAAGCCTGGCAAGGGCATCATCAACTTTGACGCCTACCTCACCGGATTCGGAATCAAAATTTTGTTTTATTTCTGACAAAGCCTCGTGGACGCTCTTTGAGACTGTTTTGTCTTCGCACAGGCTTGCCAGCAATTCAATAACTTCACTCACATCCATAGTTATCTCCACTTCACGAAAACCAGCCGACAGTGCATTTATAAAACTTTCTTAAAGAACATTTTTCAAGTTGCTTAAAACCATGCTTATTGCAGTCCTGCCCTTTTCGTTTGGAACGTTCATTGCGCAGGCAGCCATGTGCCCGCCACCACTGCCTTTTAGCTCAGCAGCAACGTGAGTGAATATCTCTGCAAGATTTATGCCTGGCTTTGCCCTGCCTATGATTCTGTCTTCGTTCGGCTTGCCTGAAAAAACAAGAACGACGTCCGCGCCAAGTGCAAGCAATTTCGTCGCAGAAGAACTTTCAAAAGCCCCAATCTCCGATATAACTACGAGCCGGTTGTTGATTTGTTTAACTTCTGCCCTTCGCGCGGCTTTCAGCCATGCAATGCGTTCTGAAATATCTTTTTCCTCGTAAATCTCGGCCAGCAAACTCTGATACTCGAGCTTGCCCTCCGAGAGAAGCTCATGCATTATGCCAAATGTTTTTGTTTTCGAGAAGCGCATGCCGGCAGTATCTGATATTATGCCGTAAATTATTGCTTTTGCGGCATTTGTGGTTGGCTTGATTTTGTTTTCCTTGAATAAACTGTAAATTATTTCAGTGGTGGACGCAGCTTTTTCATCAATCAGTTCGCCAGCCACATTTTTATGGTCAATCTTCACGTGATGGTCAATTACGAATATTTTCTTTTTGCTGAGAAAATCCGGAATTACATTCGTCTGCGTGTCAAGAAGTAAAATGTACTCGAAATCTTCAAGCGGCACGTCGTCCATCAGTTTTGTTTTCAGGTCGAACATCTTCAGAATTTTTTCGCCTTCTTTGTTCAGTGCACCTGAAAATGTAAACTCAAGCCTTTTTGGCTGTATCTTGAGCTTTTCAGCGAGCTTGCGTGCTAATTCTCTGAATGAAACCATTGCCCCGCAGGCATCCATGTCGCCAACGTGCGCAGCCACAACCAATTCGTGTTTAAGCAGGTCTTTTATGTCCATGATACAGCTCGTAAATTCCTGAACTTATAAATGCTCCTGCAGTGTTTGCCAGCGCATCTATCACAGAAGGGTCACGGTAAGGAACAAAGAACTGCAGGCCTTCCATCGCAATGCCATAAACTGCGGCAATAATAACCGAGTAGACAAAACTATTTTTGATTTCGTAACTCTTCAGCGTTAGAATTAACAGCAGGCCAAAAATAAGGTAGCCCGCAAAATGCAAGCCAAAACCGCTGATATTGAACTGCCCAAGAAAGCGTGCAAGCCCACCATGGCCCTGCGCCGTAGACCCGATGAACAGGCCGACAGCCCAAATTAGTGTGGCCGGTAAATATAATTTCCTAAAATCCATCTTACTTTAGCGCAGCCTGCACTTCTTTTTGCAGTTCCAAAGCGCGCTCTTTCGTTTTTTCCTCTTGTTTTTCAATGGTTTTAACGCGTATGTCCATTTCTGCTTTTTTTTCTTCGAGCTCTTTTTTCAACTCATCCGCAGGCCTCTCCAGTAAAATCTCGCCAATCATTTTGTAGGCCGTGGACTTTACCTTGCCCAGCTCATTGAGTGCATTTTCTACTTCGGCAAGCTGTATCTGAAACTGCTGCTTTTGTCCGCCAAATAAAGAAAGGCGCTGCTGCAAAAGCTGTAACTCACCAAGCTTTTCCTGTGCAGATTTGCTCATATCCCTAGCCATATGATTTTGCGTATTATTTGGTTTATAAAGTTTCCGAAGAAACTTTATTCACTGATGAGCAAAGCGAAATCAGTGTTATAAACGTTTCCGAAGTAATTATTTTGCGGTGTTAACAACACTAATTGTTCTGTCAACAATTGCCAGCAGGCCGGAAATGCTTGAACTCACGGCTCGAAATGCAGTTGCATCCTTTGCTGAAACTTCAATTATTAGCTTGCCTTTTGCTTTTTTTAGTTTGTAATTTGCCCTCTCGGTTTCAAAGTTTTGTTCTGGCTCAAGAGCAGAACAGTATGCCTCGAGAATTTCCTTGGTCCCCTTGATTTCAATCGTAGCAGTGAACATAAATTACCTATGTAAATAACGCTTTTAAACCCATCGGCGCATAAAGTTGAGTCATATGGCCATAATTACCCTCCAACCAGAAGCTGTAGCGCGGTTGGCACCGCAGGATAGAGTGTTTTATCTTTCAAAATTATCTCGTTTTGTTAGCTGTGCGGGTGAAGAGGCAGGTCCGCTGTCCGCCCCAATTGAGTTAGAAATTTATGGTGGCGGCTTTGCTATACGAGATGGACATCATAGAGCATTAACTGCTCTTTTGTCTGGCTTGCCATTAGTGGCGAAGGTGCTAGGGCAAATGGAAGGCACACCACTTGCAGGCAAGTATGGATTAAAGCTGTTAGACGATTTACTGTTCACAGATATTGCCCAAGAGCAGGCACGATTCTTTGAGCAGGCTGCCGCGACAATGGCAGATAAAAATCCGCAAAAGAGAACGATAGAAACAGGGCTGAGAACATATTATAGTTATTTAAGATTAAATCCAAAACCGATAATTACTTTGGCCACAACACTGGCAATGCATAAAGCAGTTCTTAACACGCTTACCGAGCTTTAACTAATTTTACGATATTTGGCCTATTCTTGGAAATTATTCTAAAGCCGCAGTAAGGGCAGATTGTTCTTCGTTCTATGTCTTTTCTTGTAAGCTCGTGACTGCAGCTGAAACATTTATACATTTTATGCCTTTGCCTCCTCGGCAGGCAGTATTGCTGTGAGCGGCGCTTCCAGAATTTCCTTTGTCACGCCGGGTTCATATGCCCTTCCGGCGAATTTGACGTGGCAGTGCCTGCAAACCCAGATGCCTGCAGATACTCGTTTGACCGTGAACTTGCTGCAGTAAGGGCACTTATGCTTGGCTAGCTGTATGCGTTCTATCTCGAGAACTTTCTTCCTAATCCTAAGGCCGTAGTGCGCGCCAAACCGTCCTGTTGAGCCGACTTTTTTAGTATGAGCCATATAAAGTGGTTTTAAGCATGGTTTATAAAGTTTCCGAAGAAACGCTATTCGTCGAAGAGCGGGTGAAGTCGATGTTATAAAAGTTTCTATGGCCACTTTTATTTGCCGATGAGCAAAGCGAAATTAGTGTTATGGAAAAATGGCGAAAACCCCGCACTTAAGTGCGGGGAATATGAAAAAATGTTTGCATTTTTCCATTCCGCAGAAACATAGTTTCTGCGTTAGGCGCCGAGCGGTGAGTTCAAGTTATAACTGTTTGTAAAATATGTGTTTAATCGTAAAAACCCGTTGCCTTAAGTATTTGTTTGTGGTGTAAAAAACCAATTTCTTTTGGCGCCATGTCGAAGAATTTTAGTTCACTGTTTTCTTCGTTGTTTCTTAGTTCGCCGCCGACTGGTTTCAAAAGGTACGCGTGTGACAAAAAGTGCCCTCTTGGATCGCTTTCCGGATAATCGAAGTAGCCTAAGTATTTGACGATTTCAACTTCCAAACCCGTCTCTTCACGCGCTTTGCGCGTGACCGTATCGACCAAACGTTCTCCCTTTATTGCCCGCCCGCCAGGCAAGTGCCACATGCCTTTGTTCGGCGGAATGTTTCTTCTCGCAAGCAGAACTTTTCCATCGCTAACTATTACAAAATCTACACAAGGTATAACTGCGATTTGCAAATACAAATTATAAATATCTTCTGGGAGATTTTTCGGATCGTAGGCTCCAACTCGCATTGCGGTTGATTTTTAAACCGTAAGCTATAAAAATTTATGTGCCGGCGTCGCCTAACTCGGTATGGCGCTCGCCTTGAGCAGCAGCCTTTTTTTTGAAAAAGAAAAAGGCTCTTGGGCATCCAAAAAGAAAAGAGTGCGACGCAAGGTCGCACAAAAAGCAATGGATCCTCCCAGGGAAGGAGAGCGAGTCCCGTAAGGGATTGTAGGTTCAAATCACACTGCCTTTTTTCCCAAGAAAATGCAAAGCATTTTCTGGGCGCAGAAAAATCCGAAGATTTTTCTTGCGTCACAAAAGAAAAGGTCCCGTGGCACCCTAAAAGAAAGGTGAGGCATCTTCGATGCCAATAACGTCACACGTGAAGAAACTCCTGCCGCCGGCGCCTTTTTCATGTTTTAGCAGTATTATTGTGTATTCTTGCCAAGCAAAAGCTTTAAATAGTAGTAGTGTTGTTGTTACACTAAGTTTGGTGTGCAAAACACACTATGTGAAACCGAAATAAAAACAATTAGGAGTGAAAAATGATTGAAATTGATACGTCGAAATTCGATCTGCCTGAAACGCACGAGCCCTACACAGACAAATACTTCCTGCGTTCAAACCAAGTACTAAAGGGCGAAGGCATGAATCCAAACGTGAAAATGCAGATATTTATCCGCAGAGGCCCTGGAAGGGTTTTCGGAATTGAAGAAGCGATTGCAATTCTTGACAAATATTCTAATATAAGAAACAGTGGAAGAATCCTTGCCCTGCCAGAGGGCTCGGAGTACAAGCCAGGCGAAGTCGTCATGCAAATTGAGGCGCCGATTCAGGAAATAATAGAACTAGAAACAATGTATCTTAGCGCAATGTCAGGCAAGACAAGCGAGGCAGCCGGCCTGAGATTAGATTTACAATCTATTACTGAAAATGCAAAAAAAGTTGCTGCGGCCGCTGAAGGCAGGCCCGTAGTTTACTTTGGGGCAAGGCACTGGCATTGGAGCCGCGATGCAGAAATTAGCAAGGCAGCCTACGATGGCGGAATAAAAAATTGTTCAACCGATGTCGGCGCTGCGGCTTACGGAAAAGTTGGGCTTGGAACAACGCCACACGTCTTAATGTTAATGTTCGGCGCAAAATACGGAACGCAGCGAGGTTCAGTAGAAGCTGCAAAGGCATTTGACAAGCACGTCGATAAATCCGTGCCG
Organism: Candidatus Woesearchaeota archaeon; assembly: GCA_023245115.1. GTDB lineage: Archaea > Nanobdellota > Nanobdellia > UBA10117 > UBA10117 > JACOYC01. Next base: position 1,978 of record JAHFKX010000023.1, on the reverse strand, counting down.
AGAATAATGCTAATTGATACATTCAATCGCGAGCTGGCCGATGCAAAATTAGTTTTAGAAGAATTGGGCGGCAAAATTGATGGTTTCAGGCTAGATACTTGCGGCGAAAACATCGGAGAAGGTGGAACAAAAAATAATGGCATGCAGTATGAAACCGGAAATGGCGTAACAATCGAGCTCGTAAAAAATTTCTATCAACAGCTAAAGTCAATGGGCTACGTAAACAAGCAGATTGTTCTCTCGAGCGGATTTGCTGATGCAAAAAAAGTTGCTGCATTTTCAGCTGCAGAAAAAAAGCTTGGGCACAGATTATTCGATTCGCTTGGAGTAGGCGGGCTCTATAAAGCAATCGAAACCAAGGCAGATATTGTGGAAGTAGATGGCAGGCGAATCTCAAAGGCTGGCAGGTTCTTCAGGCCAATCGACAGGCTGGAAGAGGTCGTGTTGAAATGAAAAATATTGATTTGCACGAAATAATACGAAACGCTGCGCCAATAATAATGCGATGCGCGCCGAAAATAAAACCACTAATAAGATTTGCTAAAACAACAGCAGGCCATATACAGCACGAAGCTGGCGATTTATATCACATAAAAGATGTAAATATTTATAGCAGGTCATTTCTATGGGAGCCAAAACCTACTAAGATAGCAAGAGAAGTTAGTCCTAAGCCATTTGCCACACTGCAAATGCAGTTTATTTATGGCGCTCCAGTATTCTTTAAGCCAACAATTGCTGAAGTTATCGCGCAAATTCCGGAAAAAGATTTGGAGCGCACCGTTGGTTTTGAAGTTGATGGTAATAATGTTGGTTTTACAGACGATTCGTGTCATCATGTTGCAAACGTAATGTTGTATGGCTGGAGGCCGAAGTAAGATGATACCAGACGTCAGAGAATTGCGCGAAAAAGTAGAACTTCTGAGAAAAGAACTATCTAAAGCAGAGACCGGCCTGGAGTCAGTAGTTCGTTCTTGCCCACACAAGTTTGGCGAAACAGTTTACGACCCAATTTACGCCCCAGAATATACAGTGCCTGGGGATAAGCCAGGCACGATGGGTGTGGATTGGCAAGGCCCAGTTTACGTTCCAGCAAGAACAGAAGCCAGATGGCGCAGAACATGCGGCTCGTGCGGCGAAACGCAATACACTAGCGACACGAAAGAAAAAGTAAAAAAAATTCCGAGCTGGCCAGGAGGAGAACGATGAAACTAATATTTTGGAATGTAGATACACAAAAAGATTTCACGAACAAAGACGGCGCGCTGTACGTGCATGGCGCTGAAGAAATAAAACCGAATCTCGTGGCATTGACAAAATACGCGAGGCTGCACAGGCAAAAAATTATTCTCTCAAGAGATTCGCACAACAACAAGTCTCGCGAGTTAATTCAAAATGGCGGGCAATTTCCGCCGCACTGTATGGCTGGCACCAAAGGCTACAAAAACATTCCAGAAACCACACCAAAAAATCCATTAGTAATACCAACAACTGAAGGCACGTACATGGAATTTATTGAAATGGAAATATTAACTTATTCTCCAACTCTTAACAAAATGCTGCAGCACAAAGGCGAGCTTGTTTTTGAAAAAGATAACAATGATGTTTTTACAAATTATTATGCTGGCAAGTTTGTTGCAAATTCTGGAGCGAGAGCAGCAGTTGTTTATGGCGTTGCTACGGATTACTGTGTCAAACTCGCAGCCCTGGGATTAAGAAAATCCGGGCTTGAAGTATATCTCGTGACTGATGCAATAACATCAGTAAATGAAAAAGACGGAAAATCTGCGCTGGAGGAAATGCTGGCTGCTGGCGTAAAGACAATCACAACGAAAGACGTTTTGGAGGGAAAATTATTATGAACGAGCTCGAAGAATTAGTAAAAGAAAAATCTGGCGCAGAATTAGAACAAATAGTTAGGGATTTCGTTGCAGGCGTTCACAGTGTGTATTTTGACTACGACTTTAGAAATGAAGGCCCT
>JAHFKX010000022.1 GCA_023245115.1 Candidatus Woesearchaeota archaeon | reverse complement strand
CTGCTTTGAAATTTGGGGCAGACTATAGGGTTTACCCCCGCGGCAGCAAGCCCGGCGAGGACCATGCCAAGTGGGTGCTGTTCTGCACAAACGAAGGCGATGCCTACACCTGGACACAATTCGCAGCGATGAATCGCGTAGCCCACAGCACAAGGAAGAAACTGTTGGTCGGGATTGTTGACAAGGAAGGCGAGTGTACTTTCTACGAGATTAGATGGAAGAAACCATAATGCCAAAAAAATAATTTTGGGCATCATTAGTTTTGTTAGTTTAATAATTGTTTTAGTAGTGGGTTTTAATGTGCTAGAAAGTCTTAAAGGTGTTACTTCCGATAAGCAAGTTATTGAAACAATAAATAACTCACAAAATACATTAACCGGCTTTTTAGGTTGGCAAAATTTATTTGGAAACGTTAAAGATGCCATGTGGGTTGGAAGCATACTTGTGGCAATAGTTATTGGTGGTGTTGCAATTTATTCATATTTCAATCCGCCATCGATGTGATATTCATTTCAAATACTTTTAAAAACTCTAACGTGGTTATTAATTTATGCCAACCCCGCAAATCGTCCAGTCCATCAAGAGCATAGATGAGCTAGTATCATTTTGCAAGTAATTAGTTTTTTAAACTCAAAACACGGTAATTTCATATGGCTACAGTTATAATTTCAGAAGTTAATCTGTCACGAGATTACGCTGAAATTAAAAACACCAGTCAAGCCAAAGTAAATCTCAACGGCTGGAAACTTCTGGACACAACTCCAACAAACCAAAAACGGCATAAATTTATTTTTGCAAAAGATTTTTGGCTTGCGCCTGGCGCAACAGTAAAAATCTGGAGCGGCGTTGGCAAAGATGATTTAAATAATATTTATAAAAATCGCAAAGCGAAAATTTGGAATAACTCTGGCGACACCGCGGAGCTTTACGGCGCATCAGGAAATCTGGTTGACAGTAAAACAATTGGTAAGCCACCAAACAAAGGCAGCCGCGGTCCGCTGCCGCCGTAGCCGCCACAAGGACAGTCAAGAATTTACGGTTACGTTACGGATTCTGTCTGCAAGCAGCTGATAACAAACGCACATTTGGAATTTAAGGAGGGACAGTTCAATAAAATTACGGATACAGATAGCAACGGATATTACGCAGTAAATTTGCCTGCTGGCAGGTATAATACAACTATTACCGCGCCAAATTACGATAAAATCGACGGCGTAATAGTCAGCGTGCAAGTCAACCATGATGTTAAAAAAGATTTTTCAATGACGCCAAACATAGAAATTGAACTTGGCGTGGATTCAACAGACGTAAAATTTACAAGAAAAGACGACAATTTAGTAAATGCGATTAAACAACTTACAAATAAAATAACTGTTGATATAAATACAAATTACACATTTACCGTAAAATTAGCTATTACAAAAGGAATAGCTAATGAAGTTCGTGCGACTTTATTAGAAAACGGCAAGAATCCAAATAAAATACCTAATACAAAATCAGATTATTTTTGCAGAATTAGCGATGATAATAAAATACTGTCTTTTGAATTTAATCCAGTGAAAAACAATTGGAAATGGTACAAGCTCGATGGGCTCACAGTAGCATCATCAGATAAAACAGAAAAAAGTTATGATTATTCTATTTCGCTTGTGGGAAGTTATGGCAATAATAAATATAATCGAGACGTCAAATTAGGAAAAATAATTGTAAAAGTTAACAAAGACAAATTTGATGCCTTGTTTTGGTACAATATATTTTTAATCGCAGAGGGTGGCTTTTTTGTTGCTTTTGTTATTGCAGCAGTCGTTGCAGTAATATTAGCTTGGCCAGCTCTGGCCGAGTTGCTGCTTCTCGAAGGATCATTAACTGCAGCAGGCATTAGCGGTGCCATCGCTGGTCTTTTAGACATACTCACCGGAGTTCCAAAAACGGAAAAAGAGAAAAACCTGCGTTTAATGGATGATCCGCCGCAATTTGATGGGGCTTACAAAAAATTAGTCGTTGTTCCGCGCAAAGTGCACACGCCAAAGGTAAGCATTAAAAGGTTTTCTGCTATTAGAAACGCAATGATAACGAGCCGAGACCGCATCTATAGCGCATATCTTAAGAAAGACAAAATAGCAGTTACGAACCAGATAAAACATTTTAAGAAATTATTAAAAGAAAATAGGTCGAGTTTGGCTGCTACAGTAAAATACATTGACTGTGCAGTAGAACGCATAAAGAAAAGCAAAATATTCACTTTAGAAACCATTTCAAAAGTTAGAAATTTACTTAGGCAAAACAAAGTGCCAAAGAAATTAATTTTGGCTAAGGTAAAGGAATTTAAAGTTTCAAAAGCGCAAATCGGTCTTGCACTTAAAACTATTAAGAATAGAAAAATTAAAGATAAAGAGTTGCTTGTGTTGCCAAAATTTAAAAAATTATCTTCAGACTTGACAAAATCAAATAATTTGTTTGAAAAGAATATTTTAAAGGAGATCAGATGGTACTCGAAAACATACTGAAGATGGCGTTTGGTCGTTCGATAAATATTAAATACGGTTCAATTGAAGAGCAATTTAAAGGCATACAAATAGTTACATATGTAATGTTGGCAGATACAATCATGGCGACTTATTTGTATGAAGCAAACAATGGTGCACCAGGACCAATTGAGTTCTTTGGGCCGATTGGCATAGCAGTGACATGCTTTGGCACCATCATCGGAGCTTCGCGCTGGTATTACTTATCGCAAATTAAAAAACAAACTAGTTGTGAGAAATAAAATGGTATTGCTAAACCAAAATACGCAGGGCTTAGAAGCGCGTGCAGGAAAACCGTGGCCTGCTTTAGTGCTCTCTGCGCCAAAAAAACAGCACATCTTGTTGTATTTTAGCGGCGCACTTTTTTTTACTGGGCTGACAGGCATAGTTTTGTCACGAGTTAATTCCCCGCCCGCAAGCCTTATGGCACCATTGTTTGCAACTATTGCTGCGCTTAATTACATTCGTTTTGATCAATATTATTCATATTTTAATATTAATAGAGGAAAATAAAATGGTGCCACAAATCGTCCAGTCCATCAAGAGCATAGATGAGCTAGCCAGCTTCTGCAAGCGGGCAGGCTTCGTATTTCCGAGCTTTGAAATTTATGGCGGGCTTTCGGGATTCTTTGATTATGGCCCGCGGGGAGTCGAATTAAAAAACAATATTAAAGCTGCGTGGTGGAAAGCAATGGTTCACGACAGAGAAGATGTTGTCGGAATTGATGCAGTCACAGTGAACCACCCAAAAATGTGGGAGGCCTCCGGACACGTCTCAAGTTTTACTGACCCTTTAGTTGACTGCAAAAACTGTAAAGCGCGTTTCAGAGCAGATCAGCTAGTAAAAGATGTGTTAGATTCGGATGTTTCTGGCATGCCGTTGGATGAAATTACGGCATTGTTGAAGGCGAAGAATGTCCGCTGCCAGAAATGCAAGGGCGAATTTACAGATGCGAGGAAATATAACTTGATGTTTAAGACGCATGTCGGCCCGATTGAGTCAGATGAAAACGTTGCGTACCTGCGCCCAGAAACGGCGCAGTTAATTTATTTGAATTTCAAGCTCGTGCAGGACTCGGCAAGGTTAAAGCTTCCGTTCGGAATTGCGCAAATCGGCCGCGCATACCGGAATGAAATTGCGCCCAGAGATTTCTTGTTTAGAGTTAGAGAGTTCGAGCAGATGGAAATGCAATACTTCATCAGGCCTGGCGATAACAAAAAGTTTTTTGAGCAGTGGAAAAAAGAAAGACTGAAGTGGTATTTAAGCCTTGGAATTAAAAAACAAAATCTGAGGTTCAGGCCGCATAAGAAAGAGGAACTTGCGCATTACGCTAAGCAGGCAATTGATATTGAGTACAAATTCCCGTGGGGCTGGGGCGAGATTGAAGGTATCCATGATAGGGGAAACTGGGATTTAACACAGCACAGTAAATTTTCCGGAAAGGATCTAAGTTATTTTGATGAAGAAACAAAGTCGCGCGTCATTCCAAACGTAATAGAGGTTTCTGCCGGCGTGGACAGAACCTTCCTTGCTTTTGTGATAGATGCATACGCCACAGAAAAAGAAAGAATTGTTTTAAGACTGCACCAAAAACTTGCACCAGTTAAAGTGGCCGTGTTCCCGCTGTCCAAGAAAGAGAAAAAAATAACTAAGCTAGCACGAGAAATTTTCAAAACGTTAAAAGAAAAATTCGTTTGTTATTACGAAGAATCCGGAAATATTGGAAAGTCTTACAGGCGAATGGATGAAATCGGTACGCCGTTCTGTATTACCGTTGACTTTGACTCGCCGAAAAAGAAAGATGTTACTGTCCGTGATAGAAATACGATGAAGCAGAAGCGAGTGAAAGTAACAGAATTAACAAAATATTTGGAAAAGTTATTGCAGTGAGTCTAATCTGGCCACTAGTTCTTTATCTAACATTGCCTGCCAGCGGATAGTTGCGGGCGTCGATATGCCTCTTTTTGGCGGCGGGCGGTAACTAATTGCCCATGTTTGCGCAAAGTATGCTTTTTCTGTAAACTTATCTGCCGAAAGCGGGAAAAAACCATTGGGTAGCGCGTTAACAAAAAGCAGGAGGCCTGCACTGGAATCGTTAAGTGTGCCAGCGCAGCAATCCGTTTTAAGCTGTCCGAGGGCTTGGCTGTATCCGATTTTCCGCGGTAATGTTTCGCACGCCGTAGCTAAACATTTGTATGCGGTTATACCCAGTATGACACTTATGTGCTGCATACTAAGCACTCGCCTAATAGTTTTATAAATTTAAAGTAGTAACTAACGTATATAAATCAATATCTTTGAATATATCTGATTAAAATAAGTCTGAATAAGTTCAGACAATTTTATATCAGAGGAAAAGGTGAATAAATGGTACTAAAACTAGATTCGAAACAGGTTACAACTGCATTTGCCACTTTCGTTGGCGTGATTTACTCTGTCAAAAGTGCGTGGCTTGCGCTTGCGCCACAGAGTTTGCTAAATCTAGTTCAAATGATAGAACCGAATTTAAATTTAAATTCGGTCATTAACACTACTTTAACTGGCGGTACTTTCATTGCTGGCCTGATAGGGCACGTCATAGTTGCCTGGATATTGGCATATGTGTTCGTTTGGTTCTGGAATAATGAAGGAAAGATGTGGGGCGGAAAGGCCAGAAGGCGACGCAGAAGCCGTTAACACATTCTGCGGGTCTTCGTTCGCCCGGCTCACGAAGGCGACGCCGAACTCGCTAGTCAATTAGTTAATTCTTTGTTTTGTTTTTTTGTTTCATTTCTTGTTTTACGTTCGCAGGGCATCTGCATTGTTTTGCTCAGCAGACATGTTCTTTCTTAACTCATAATATTTTTTAAACTCTTTTTCCAGCTCTTCGGCTGCGTGGGCTTGAGTTTGGTGGTTTTCAGTTACTTCATTATCGTTCAAGAGTATCGAAGGCCTGCCCTTGAGCATTGCAACAGACTGGCCGGCGATGTATGCTGCGTCGACCGCTTCTGGCAGTGCATAATTGGCACGCCAGTTTACTATAAATACCTGATCATAATTTGCGCTGTTGAGATGGTACCTGCGCAGGTATACATCGCGCAGCTTTGAAAATGCGGTGATGGCTATCACATCTGGATGTTTTTCGCAAATGTCATTCAGTGCCGCAGTCGCTTCAGCTTTATGCTGGCTTGTCGAGATTATGAACGAGGCAAAGTACTCGTCACCAGATCGGGCGTTTAGTAATTCGCGCAATAATATACGAGCATGAACGTCTGCTGCGGTTCGCACAAGTGCCTGTTCATCTTTGTTTAAAACGCGCTGCGCAACTATTAAGCCTACTAAGCCATATTCATTCGCAGGCCAGCTTTTTAGGAGTTCAAACCGTTTTATTGGCAAATAGAGCTGAATTGCCATAAGAAATATACAATAGAACATTTTTTAAAATGTTCTGTCAACGGCGCACTAGGGGTTTAGCTTTTTGTTGAATTCGCGCTCTAAAGCAGAACTAATTTTTATCTGGACAGCAAATTTTTCGGTTGTGACATCCTGCGCCATAATACTGAATGGTATTTCCTTAAGGCTTAGGGGATTTTGGAGCATGTAATTTGTTATTTGGTAAAGCGTTGGTTCTAAATGCAGGGCAAGCAAATATCTGTAATTTTTACTCACCAAATCTTCTTTTGCATTGTTTAGGTGCTCGTAGGTTGTAAATGCAGGAATAAGTATCATTTCTGGATGTTCTTCGCAAATTTCGATTAGCGCGTTAAATTTTTCATGTTTTTTTTCATATACTGAGACTGTAAATGCACTAAAATATTCTATTGGCCACCATTCAGCCAGCCAGCCGCGTATTGTTAGATTATCTACTCTGCGTTTTTTGTACTTCAAAATCATATTCTTCGTTTCGCGGTCGAGAATCCTGTGTGCAGCAAGCACGCCAGCCAGCCCGCGATGGTCCGGCGGCATGGCCTGCAGCGTTTCTATTTGTGCCTGCCTGATGTAGAATGGTATTAACATGTGCTGGCACAGCAGCTCGTTTTTTAAAGTGTTTGTATATAATATTATATATTTTTATATAACTTGTCGTTTGTTTTTATACCAAATGCAAATTAATATGTGTGTTTAAGTAAACAGGTATAGATTTATAAACCATTTATTAAAATCAGTTAGTATGGCACAAGGTGGGAAAGAACTCGAGTATGCGGACAGCGTCCAGAAACTGATGAAGAATCAGAAGAATATCCGAAATATTGGGATCGTTGCACATATTCACCATGGCAAAACTACCCTTACTGATAACTTGGCAGCAGAAGCTGGCATGATGTCTAAGGAGCTTGTAGGTGAGCGAATGCTCACGTGGATTGATAAGCAGGAACACGAGCGTTTGATGACTATTTACGGCGCAACTGTAACAATGGCCCACAAGTGCGAGGGCGAAGAATTTTTGATTAATTTGCTTGACACACCAGGGCACGTAGACTTCGGCGCAGATGTTACACAGGCCATGCGCGCAATAGACGGAGCAGTTGTTGTCGGCTGTGCGGTTGAGGGCATGATGCCACAGACAGAAACTGTTTTGCATCAGGCCTTGCAGGAAAAAGTTAAGCCGATTTTGTTTATTAATAAAGTTGACCGTGCAATAAAAGAGCTGAGGCTTACGCCCGAACAATTATTGCAAAGGCTCGTCGCGCTTGTTAACGAAATAAATAATTTTATTCTGAAAAACGCGCCAGATGAGTACAAAGAAAAATGGGCGCTTTCGGTTGAAAAGGGAACAGTTGCGTTTGGCTCAGCGCTGAAGAAGTGGGCGATTTCAGTGCCAGCCATGAAAAAGTTCGGGATAACATTCAAAGATATCATCGACCTTTGTTCGCAGGATCGGGATGATGAACTTGCAAAAAAAGCGCCGGCGCACATTGTCGTTTTGGATATGGTAGTAGCACATTTACCTTCGCCGGTCGAAGCGCAGAGGTACAGGCTTCCGAGAATATGGCGTGGCGACCTTGAGTCACAGGCCGGCAAGGATATGCTTAATTGTAATCCTAATGCATCACTTGGAGCGACCGCCACAAAAGTATTTTACGATCAGCACGCAGGCATGATTGCAACCGGAAGAATATTTTCCGGAAAGATGACTGAAGGCCAGATATTGCATCTCGTTCGCGCGGATAAAGATTATAAAGTACAGCAGCTTTCCACGTTCATTGCATCTCGGCGTGTTCCGATTCGCGAGGCAGTTGCAGGCAACATAGTTGGCTTAGTTGGCCTGGGCGATATCGCTGTCGGCGAGACATTGACAGAGCCCGGCAATACGCTTGAGCCATTCGAGTCGATTAAGCACATCTTCGAGCCAGTCGTAACAAAGGCAATCGAGCCGAAAAATCCGCAGGATCTGCCAAAGTTAATTGATTTTCTAAATATTCTCACAAAGGAAGACCCAACCCTAAAAATAAAAGTTTCACAGGAAACAGGCGAAATTCTTGTTTCCGGTCTGGGTGAGCTTCACTTAGATGCAAAAGTTGAAAGAAAAATCAGAGAGAAAGGCATTGAAATCGTTGTTTCGCCGCCAGTCGTTGTTTACCGTGAAACTGTTGCAAAGCCGTCAGAAGTATTGGAAGGTAAGTCGCCAAACAAACATAATAAAGTGTATATGAAGATTGTGCCTTTGGAACCGGGAGTTTACAAGGCCATTAAGGATGGCACCATACCCGAAGGCAAGCTCAAGAAGAAAAAGCCAGAGGTAATAGATGCATTGGTAAAGGGTGGCATGGAAAAGGACGAGGCCAAGCAAGTCGTTTATATTTACAACGGAAATGTTTTGGTAGAAGGTACTCGCGGCGAGGTTCACATCGGCGAAATTATCGAGATGGTGATGGAAGCATTTGAGGAGCGAATGGAGCAAGGGCCTATCGCACGGGAGCCCTGTTATGGCTTGAAAATTATTCTTACCGAAACAAAACTACACGAAGATACCATCCACCGAGGGCCAGGCCAGATGATTCCGTGCGTAAGGATGGCAATCGATAATTGTATGCTGACTGCAGGAGATGTGCTGTATGAGCCAGTGCAAACCGTAAGAATAGACACGCCCATGGAATATCTGACTGAGGCAACAAAACTGGTCGGCGGGCGCAGGGGTTTGGTCTTAGAAACAAATCAGGAAGGCACTCGTTATGTTATCGTGGCCGAAATTCCGGTTGTGGAGATGTTTGGCTTCGAGGCCCAGCTGAAGTCAGCGACTGGCGGCCGTGGTTTCCAAAGCCTGATAGACGTTTCATATAAGAAGCTGCCCAATGATTTGCAGTTACAAGTCGTTATGAAAATCAGGGAACGCAAGGGCCTGTCGAAGGAACTGCCGAAGCCGATTTTTGACTAATATATTTTTATATAAATATATATGTGCCAAAACATAAAAGTTTTTCCCTCCATTAAAACCCATGGAGTTTAACCATTCGTTCCGCTATAGCTGGGTTTATGCCATGCCTTTCCTGATAGCCATTTATTTTTTGGCTGCATATGAGTTCAGCTGGTCTCTGGTTTTTGCGCTGCCATTTATTGCTGCAGCTCTGTATATTTTTTCCAAAAACTATGATATTTATGTTGAGGGCGGCTGGGCCCGTGATGTGATGCCATATTGGCTGCCCATTGGGCCGGTAATTATGCTCTGCGCGCAATGGCTGATGGGGTCAGTGGTTTATCGCTTGGCGTTTAACTGGCTCGGAGTTCCGCATGATATTTTTGACGCTGGCCTGCTTGCCGCGATTCTTGTGTTTTTGTATTCGCTCTCATTTTTGATGTACACATATGACGGGCCGTTTGTTGTGTTCTCTGGCGATAAAAAGAAGGCAAACATGAAAAATATGTTTTTGGTTCTTGTCTGGTTTTTTGCGTCAGCAGGGCTGATTTCAATAATAGCTTGGATGCTGTTTGGCATTGGCTTGCCATTAGCTGTTCTGGCCAGCTTGTTTGTGCTGCTCATGTATTGTTTTATTGCTACATAACTAATCGTGAATATATATATAGATTTATATACAAAAGCCTTATAAATGCACAATATTGTAATTAAATATATTTCAGGCCCGAAGCAAAAGGTTTAAAAATGACCTGTTGGAAGGGCTTGTGAAACAAACTAAATAGGTGAAACATAAAATGGCTGAAAAGAAACCACATATGAACCTTGTCGTTATTGGTCACGTAGACCACGGCAAATCAACAACCGTAGGCAGATTACTATTCGATTCCGGCAAAATTTCTCCGCAGGAACTTGAAAAGCTCAAGCAGGAAGCTCAGGAGAAGGGCAAGCCAGGGTTTGAGTTTGCATTTATAATGGATCGTGTTAAGGAAGAGCGGGAACGCGGTGTCACGATTGACCTTTCCTATCAGGAATTTCCAACACAGAAGTTTATGTTCACAATAATTGACGCCCCAGGACACAAGGACTTCATCAAAAATATGATTACTGGTACATCGCAGGCAGATGCCGCGTTACTTGTGGTTTCTGCAAATGCCGGTGAAGGTGTCATGGAACAGACGAAGGAACACGCATGGCTGGCAAAGACGCTAGGCGTTGGGCAGTTCATCGTTGCGGTAAACAAGATGGATATGGTTAATTACGATGAGAAGAGATACACCGAAGTCCGCGGGGAGATAGAAAAGCTCCTGAAGGGCGCTGGCTTCGATGTTGCAAAGATTAACATTATACCAATCTCTGCGCAGAAGGATGACAATATAAATAAGCCTTCTCCAAATCTGGCGTGGTACAAGGGACCAACATTATTTGCAGCTTTTGATACATTA
>JAHFKX010000089.1 GCA_023245115.1 Candidatus Woesearchaeota archaeon | reverse complement strand
TTCTACTTTGCCAACTAAGTCTGCGCCAACATCGGCAGCTTTTGTGTAAATCCCGCCGCCAACTCGAGCAAATAATGAAATTAATGAAGCCCCAAATCCGTAACCAATTATCAGCGCGACCGATTGATAAATTTGATGAAGCAATGTGACGCCGAGTACGCCAAGGCCAACGACTGCAAGTCCGGTAACTGCTCCGCCCCTAAATGCCAGGACTAATGCTTCCTGTAATGACCTTTGCGCTGCTGCGGTAACGCGAACATTTGCACGTATTGCTGAGCTCATGCCAATGTAGCCGGCCAGTGCAGACGAAACAGCGCCAATAATAAATGTGATTGCAGTTGGAATGTTAATCAAAAGTGCTAAGATGATAGCTATTGGGATTGCAACGATTGTAATTGTTTTATATTGCCTTGACAGGTATGCCATCGCGCCCGTTCTGACTGCCGCCGAGATGTCCTGCATTTTTTTTGTGCCGGCTGGCTTTCTTAGCATGGCGCCGAGCAGTATGCCAGCGAACAACAAGGCCAGCACTCCAGCAGCTAAAACAACAGTTTCAAAATTCCATCCCAAGATAGACAATGCCATTTTCGGCTTGCATCATGGGCAAGGTTTTTTAAACGTTTCGGCAGCCGACTCAGGAAAGCTTTAAATTGTTTTTTCTTTTATTAATTACATGGCAATGAAAGAATCTGATATTATCTTTGGAATAAGACAAGATATGGCAAATAGTACACTTAGTCTTGAGGCCTTGCTTATTAAAATTGGTTTTAGGCGACCACATGAGGCTGGTTGTGGAATCGATGGCTGCGAGCAAATTAGTGAGTATTACGGTGTTTATACGACAAAATGTCATCCTCTGGTTGTTGGTACAACATTTTATTTTAAGTCGTACGCTACTGGAATTGTTTATGCTGCATCTAAACACGGTAATGAATTTGGGCGCGAGTGGACTTTCATTGGCCCGCGCGCCGCAATTGATGCAGCAACTAATGAACTAAGGAAAAAAGACAAACAAATATTTGCAGCCGAGCAAAGCGGAGAGAAAGCAAGAGAAAGGGCACTTGCTGCAGCATTAAAATAATTATAACTTGAACTCGCCTTGAAGGCGAGAGCCCGCAAAACCACGGGCTTTAGCCCATGGATAGGGCTCAAGCGGCGAGTTCAAGAAATGGAAAAATGCGATCATCCCACGCTCTGAAGAGCGGGGTTTTCGCGCATTTTTTCATAAAATAAAAATATAAAATTTTAAAAAACTATCGCCTTGACCACGAGCCCTGCCGTGGCCTGCTACCGCCGAATCTGCTGTGGCTGCCCTGTCTGGAATCGCTGTGGCCGCGGAAGCCTGAACTTAAGCCGCGATGGCCATGGAATCCCCTTGACTCGCCGCCAAAGCTAGGCCTTCTGCCTAAATCGAATGGCAGTCTCTGGAACTGCGGGGCTTCGAGTTTTTCAATGTCAATGTCTCTGTTTCTTTGCACCGACCTGAAATTGTCGTAATCCTGTTCGGCCAGCAGTGAAATTGCTTTTCCTGTTTCTCCAGCCCTTGCAGTCCTTCCAATTCTGTGCAAGTATTCTTTGTCTGTTTTTGGAATATCGTAGTTGAAAATGTGCGTTACGTTTTTAATGTCAAGGCCGCGCGCCGCAACATCAGATGCTACAAGCACATGGATTTTTCCAGCATGGAATTCTTCCATGATTTTATTTCTGCGTGATTGTGTCAGACCGCCGTGGATTGGCTCTGCGTTAATTCCCTGGCGTTCAAGATTTTTTGCTACGATGTCTACGCGCTGTCTTGTCGCACAAAAAATGATTGCCAGCTTTGGCTTGTCATTTTGAATCAGATGAACCAGCAGGGAAAACTTGTCGCGTGTCGAAACGTTATAATACGACTGTTTAAGCATTGATTTTTCTACATATACTTCAACACGTATGACTTCAGGCTCTTTCATGTACCTGTCCGATATGTCTATTACATCTGTTGAAATCGTTGCGCTGAATAATAGTGTTTGCCTGAATTGTGGTGTTTGCCGGATTATGTCTCTAACATCATCTGAAAATCCCATTTCAAACATTTTGTCTGCTTCATCAAGGATAAGAATTTTTATTTTGCTGAAATCTATTGTCCGCCGTTCTATGTGGTCTAGTATTCTGCCCGGCGTGCCGACTACTATTTCTGCACGTCTTAGCTCATTTATTTGCCGCTCAATTCCGACGCCGCCGTAAACTGGCAGAATGTGCCTTAGTGAATATTTTGAAAATTTTATTAATTCCTTTGATACCTGTTCGGCCAGCTCCCGTGTTGGAACCAAAATCAGGGCCTGTATGCCTTTTCCGCGCTCAATTTTTTCTAGCATTGGCAGGCCAAATGCTGCGGTCTTGCCGGAGCCTGTGCCTGACTGTCCAATTACGTCCTTGCCAGCTTTTATGAGCGGGATTGTCTGTTCTTGTATTGGTGTGGCTTCTTCGTAGCCCATTTCTTTTATTGCCCGCAATAATTCGGGTGTTATGTTTAGTTCTTCGAACTTCTTACTCATTTTATTTCCTAAATAAACGATTGCGTGGTGCGTGTCTAGAATTAGGCACGCGCGCTCTGTCCAGTCTGAATGGCTGGCAGACGCATCTCTTTATTTGTTAGTATGGGCTGTGTATGTGGGTTTATAAGCGTTCCGTAGGAACGATTATTCACAAAGCGAAACTTTGTGTTATAAAGCTATGCATACTATATGCGCATATTTATAAACCGTATTTTTAAGTAAACTGTCAATGGCAGGAAAATTACTCATTGCACCAAGTTATGAACCTATTGAAGGCCCACTCGTATTTCTAGCTGGCCCGATACAGGGCGCAGCGAGATGGCAGGACAAGGCCATACCTTACTTGCAAAACTGCGTGCCGGATATTAATATTGCCAGTCCGCGAAGGGATGATGCCAGTTACAATAAAGGTGAATTTTCTGTTGAACTATATGCAGAGCAGGTTGACTGGGAAACATTTTATCTGAGAAAAGCTGCAGAAAATGGTGTTATACTTTTCTGGCTAGCAAAAGAGGTACAGCACAATATTAGCAGGGCGTACGCACAAACAACAAGATTCGAATTGGCAGAATGGAAAATACGGCACGAGCGAGACTTTGTAAAGCTTGCACTAGGAATTGAGGAAGGATTTACCGGCGCAAAATATATCCGCAGGAGATTTGCACAGGACTGCCCAAGCCTTACAATTTGCAAAACTTTGGAAGAAACCTGCGATGAAGCAATTGGGCTACTAATACTAAAATAATCTATTTAATCTATTTTTTTAAGTTTCTAAAATAATTCATCACGCTTTTCCATTCGTGTGTCATTGTCAAGATGTTTGGCGTATAATTGCCCTTGTTGCTGCTCGTAGGAAAGAGCAGAAGTGTGCTTTCCAGATGGTTTGCCATTTTTCTGGCCAGCCTTGGCGAATCGTCAATTAGGATATCGTAACCGCGCATTGATTTGTCGGAATGATTTCCAAATGCGTCAAGAATAACAATGCCATGAAATGGTATGCCCATTAAACCTATCCAGGTTAGCAGGTCGCGCCCAGAATTGATGCGCCGCGAAGTTACTATGTCAAGCTGTAAATCCTGCCCGCCGTAGAGTTTTTTCATTGCGTCTACTGCACCAGGCAAGGGTTTCATTTTTTCTGGTGACAGCCAAGCTAAATCGAAGTAGCGCCAGCATATGATTTCTGCAGCTTCTTCGCCGAATGCTTCTTTTA
>JAHFKX010000021.1 GCA_023245115.1 Candidatus Woesearchaeota archaeon | reverse complement strand
CTCAGAAGAAGGACACAATAATTTTGAGATTATTCTAAGCCATTTGGATAAAAAAATCGAAAGGCTTTGTGCATGGCTTGAGGGAGAAAAAAGCAGGCAGCTTGCAGTTAGAATAATAGGTAACATGGGTAATTTTTTTGCGGCGTATGCAAAATACTGTGACTTCGATTTTAAAGGCAATATATATGACAATGACTTTTTTGCGATGAATGCGAAAGATTGTAGCTTTGTAATTAACGGCAGGGCTATGATTTAGCATGGCCCATCTGCATTAGGCATAGGCTATGGCCGAGGTAGAAGTGGCATAGTTTACAATAATGTTATTATTTGCAGTAAGTCTTATAAGTTTTTCGTATGCTTGAGAATATAATTGCAGCTAAGTAATTCGAAACATGGTTGAGTGGACTAACTGGCAGAAATTCAGGGCGGCAGTAGATACAGCAGGCACCTATTTCATAGACCCGACGTATAAAGTCGTGCCAGTTGATAATGTTGAAATCGATAAATTTTATTTGTCAATGCTTGCCCTGAACTACGTGTTGCGTGGCAGGATTTTAGTCAGTGGCGAGCCAGGCTCAGGTAAAACAGTTTCCGGTAATATTATTCACGCTTTATTTGGACATACTCCGGTTGTGACTGCAAATGATGCGCAAATGAATTGTGCGCCAGACCAGACAATTAATGATTTAGTTGGAAGATTACATTTTGGAAAGATGGGCAAGGAAGGAATCGAGCAGGCAATCTGGCAGAAAAGCCTGTTGTTTCCTTTTATTCACATAGATGAGCTGAACAGGCTGACTGAAACGCGCCAGGATAATCTGCTGAACGGAATTAACAGTGGCCTATGGACAAGGTTCAATGAAACGATAGCCAAGGGGCAGGTCCCAATTTTTGCGACAATCAATAATCCTGACAATGGCACGTTCGATTTGATACCACCAATTGCCGATCGTTTTGATTTGATGGTAGAAGCACCGACAGGCATTTCAGTTCTTGACCTTTATCAGGCCGATGGGCTCGAAAAAGAAGTTGGCAGCATCGCTCACGGGCAGATAGAAGATTTAGAGAGTGGCCTGCAAATGCTTGTCCGAGAGTTTGATACAGTGCTATCTGACACAAACATGAGCGGCAGGGAAAAAATAGCTAAAGTAACTGCTCTGCGAGGCAGGACTGCAGGGTATTTTGCCGGCAAGGCAATTAGTTATCAAAACGTGAAAGAACCGGGCAAGCCATTCTTATATCAAAAGAAAAATGCTGTTTATGTGTTGACAGAAGAGGAACAAAGGGCAATCCGCACGGAAATTAAGGCGATACCGTTTAATTCATATGCGCTGGTTTATTTTGAGGCAGTCAATCAGGAAGTTAATAACTCTGATTTATTTGGGTGGAAGCGCGTGGATGACCCGCAACCCAAAGATGGCGTAGACATTAACTTTGCAACTTCGCAGGTAAAGACAGGAATTTCACCAAGGGCAATTGCAAGGACGTTCGACTTAGCCCGCGGAGTCGCCTGGCTGGCCGGCTCGCCACAAGTACGGATACAGCATATGCAGCTCATACTGCCTTATGTTCTCGCACACCGCGTGCGCTACCAATCAGATTTCATAGGCATGCACCGACTGGACAGGCGCGGCGAGACACTCCAGGAAAAGGCATCGCTGCCAATTTATCTGGCCAGATGTTTGATGTCAGGCATCGACGAACGATGGCAAAACTCAGGCGCAAAGGTAATAAGCCAGGTAATTGCATATAGGGATGGCAAGACGAATGATTTGCCCGATCTCTCGGTTGACGTAAAAGATGATAAAGGAAAGAAGCAGGGCACATATCCGCATCCGATGTACAGACACATGCAAGAAGTGCGAAGAAGGCAACAAAATTAATTTCATAATAAACAATGGCTGAAAAAGTCAAAGCAGTTGCTAAAGATTCACGTGAGCCAGTGATCGATAAAGAGCTTGATCAGATGTTGCAGGCCAGATGGGTGCTGCTTAAGCAACGCAAGGCATTCCAGCCATTTCCAACGATAGTTCCTAATCCAATTTTAGCAAAAGTCCCAACTGCATGCACTGATATGAGGCTAAGGCAGACCTATGTCGGCGCAGATTTTATCCACGAAATCGAAAAAAATGGAGTTCCGTTAGATGTTGGGCTCGACGGTGTGCTCGAGCACGAAATTGGCCATCTGATATTTCACCCGCTGAACGCAGTTCCTGCCCTCGTACTTGGGGAAATGGCAAACCACTTGTTCGGCGACAAGGGAGATGCGATTTACAAAGAATTTACAGATATAATAAACAACACAAAACTAATTCTTCGCGGCCACGATGAAATTCCAAGAATTTATGGTGCCTTGGCAAAGGAAGGCTTGAGCGTCATGCAAAAATTATCGGTCGCTTATTACGGCTATCAGGCAGGCATAGATTTGAGCGTCACGCTAGATACAAAACTTCAGGACAAATTTGAACAGCTGATTGGCAGGAAAAAAACAGAGCAAAAAGAAGGTATCAGCGGCATTGCTTTTGTTTTTGAGGATGGCAGAATTTTTGAGCACGGTGGCATGATGGACCGCGCATCATTGATGGATCAAAAAATCAAGCTCATCCGTTACGGAAGAATTGTTGAGGAATTTGCGCCCAAAACGACGTATATGTGTGTTGTGTTTTCAAATAGCCAAATAAGGGACGCGCTCAGGACAATAATCCGCGAAGTTTCGAAGGACGATTATGACAGAATTATGAAATATGCAATCAAAAAGCTTGGTTACACGCCAGCGCAGAAAGGCAGCAATAAAGGCATTGGCACTGAAAGTGGCAATTTTGACCTCGATGAATCCGTCGTTGAGTATTACGCTGAGCTTTCAAAGGCATACCCGATTTTTGTCGCGAAAAAGCCGATGTATGCGGACTCAGATGACCCTGTTCCAATGACGTTGGTAGAATGGGAGCCGGACGATGACCCAAAGACAGCAGATTTATTTTCAAGCTATGGCAGGCTCATCCCAGGCATAACGCAAAAAAATATTTACATGCCATCCAGAAAAGCGGATACTAAACTAAGAACACCCCATGCCATCGTGATAATTGACAGCTCTGGCTCGATGGATGATCCAGCCACAAAAAAATCTTATGCTGTGGCAGCAGGCTGTGTTATTGCAAGAACTTATCTGGAAAACGAGTCTGATGTTTGCGTGGCAAACTTCAGCGGAGATACGTATGTTTTGCCTTACACAAGGGATCAGGACAGAATTTTCAGGCAGATTGTTGCATATCAGGGCGGTGGCACGGTAATTAATTTTGAAAAACTCAAGGGATTGTTCAAGGATCAGTTTTTCCACCCACGTTTCCAGCACCTCGAAAATAAAGAAATTGAGAGGCTGCTCGGTAAAAATATTCCTAGGGAAGCAGTAGAAAAAAATCTTAGCATTGATTACGAAGACATCGCGCCAAAACCGTTAGGCGAAGTGGATATATTTTGTGTAACAGATGGTGGCATTGCCAATCTCGACGAGACCTTGGAATTCTTGCACAACTCCGCGACGGCAGCCAGAACGCACGTAATACATGTCGGAGGCTTTGGTTTGGAGGGCCAGTTCCCAGATGATGTTAGCATATACAAGGTCGAAAAGCCCGAGGACGTAATGAATATTTCCGTAGGCGTTTTGCACCAGTATTTCGGAGAACGGGATGAGAAGGGAAAACGTGCAGAGTTTGCTCGGCGGGTTAGAAGCCCCTGAGCCCGAGAAACAAATTAATGTCGTTAAAGACGAACATCTAGAAGAAACGCTGGAAAAATTATCTGCCGCATACAAAGAACTATTATGGATGAGCATTATGACTTTCGTAGAAAGCGGATATGCTCTTAAAACTATGAAAAAGCTGAGCAAAATTGACATAACTCCGCAGGCCATCTTCGAGTTCGTGAGCCGGCTCGAGCAGCAGTCAAAAGAAAAGGATTTTCCTTACAAAACCTCAAGCTTCATTTCTGCGCTTGTTCAGCACTCTTACGATGCAGGCCACAATAATTTCGAGCTTTACCTAGAAAATTTGAACGTATGTTATCTTTGTTCAGACCTTGTTGGCAGGACGCAAAACCCAATACGGTTAAAGTTAATTAATGGTAGTGGCAGCGACTGGTTCCAGAAAGCAAAAAATCTTGATGTGCAAATAATCGGTGATGCAGACGGGCTTGCGCTTATCGGCACGTACCTGTGCAATTTTGAAGTTTCAGGCTCAGTTGGCGAATACGGCGCACGAGGTAGCTTATGTTCAAATTTCAGGCTTCTCGGCGATGTCAGTAAAAACTTTGGCTTGGAGTCAACGGCTTGCAATTTTATTCATCGCTCCGAAAGTGTTCTTGATTCTATTCGAAAAGTAGCCGGCAAAGGCAATAAATACTATTTGCTGAAAGACGGCAAGGAAATCCCATACAACTTTTGGCACAAATTAAAAAAGAGGTTTGGCAGATGAGACAGGCGGGCTTGCAGAATGTTTTGAAGGATTTAGAAGAACCAAGGCCAGAGAGACAGTTAAAAATAACTGAGGATAAAAATTTGAAAAAAACGCTGGACTGGTTATTAAACTATTATAAAAAAACTGTTTTTTCGGGACAATGGTGGGGCGAAGGTTTATTTGGTGGTACAGATCTTTACACAGATAGCTTAGTTAAAGAAGTAATAAATAAAACGAGAAAATTAAGAGTAACGCCGCAAACAATATCTGAGTTTTTGTGCGCAGTGGCAGCCGAACCAGACTTATACAGCACTGAGCACGAAGAAGAATATCTTAGGAACAATTTTGGTCCATTCGTATCTGGCCTCGTAATGCGGGCGTATGAACAAGGGCATTCAAGATTTGATTTACCCTTCGGCGCATTAAAACACCCAGTGTATAACTTTTCAAATATCAGTGGGACGAGAGATAGGCAAATAGAAATAATTGCTCGCGGGCTTGCAGGCGGATTATGCGATGTTAGTTATATTAATGCAATAGTTTATGGTGATTTTGGTATGTACGGTGGCTTTTGCGCATATTCGGCAAAAAATTCCATGTTTACATTTTATGGCAGAGTTGGCTCATTTACTGGTGGCTATGGTACTGGTATAACAGGCTGTACTTTCAAAAGTCCATACAAAAAAGACCTCGCACAAATACAAAAAAATCTAGTCCATCGCAAAGGCAACAAATTTATTTTGCTGAAAAACGGGAAAGAGGAGTTAGTTGCTGAAACATGAGCCGAAACCTGAAAGATATACTAGGAAATTTGGAAGAGCCAAAGCCAGAAAGACAGCTCAAAGTAGTAAAAGACGAAGGCTTAGAAAAAATACTGAAAAATCTTTTCGTAATATTTGAAGCCGCGCCCGACCTTGGTTATTCTGGCGAAATGTTCGAATTATATGTTACTAAAATTATTGAACTTGACGTAGCAGTGGACCAAAAACTAATAAACAATATTTTACTCGATATCGCTGCGTTCGAAGCGGGTGATGAGTTTGCCAATAGAGCTGGCCCGTTCATCTCCGCGCTCGTGCATGTTGCGTATAATCAAAATCATAATAATTTCGAAATAAACGTCCGGCATCTAAATACTCCGATAAATTGGCTGGGCACGCATGTTATTGGAACAGAAGAACGGCCCCTAAAACTTTCGATGCAGGGTGATTTTGGCAGGCTGTGTGCTTTGCTGTGTAAGCGCGCAGACATAACGCTCGAAGGCACTGCGTATGATGGATTTGGAGAAAGTGCAAAATATTCAAAAGTAAAAGTCTTTGGTGGCGTCGGCCCGAATTTTGGTGCAAATGCGGACCACTCCGAATTTTTCATAATAGGAAATGTCGTTGAGCAATATTATAGCACTAGCAGGCACCCCGGCGGTTCAATTGGTATGCGCGCAAAAGATTCAAAATATAAAATAATTGGTAAGGCAGGCACTTCCTGTTTATGGGAAGCCAAGAGGTGCGAAGCCGAAATTATTGGCGATTTGGAAGATGGCTGCGCATTGGGCGCAGAAGATTGCACTGTTATAATTAGGGGCAAGGCAAAGGCGAACCTGCTGGCCAGCGAAGCCAAAAATTCTGTCTTCAAATGCACAGACAGAGATACGCTGGAAACAATCCGCAAGCAGGCAAGTACGGGTTGCAGGCTCTATCTTCTAAAAGGCAAAGAGGAAAAACTTTTTTCAACAACATAATTCAAAGTAGGGCCAAAGATTTTATCAAAAGCCATTTAAACCCTAAGCACTATTTGTGCACATGGCCACATTTCGCAGGAATCGAAAAGCAATAACGCCGAGCGAAGCTCGGCGGATTGCCTTGGAATCCCAAAAAGCAATTACCCCAATAATAGCAATTATTCTAACAATGATGATGGTCGTGGCCATTGCCGGTGCAATGTTCTATTGGATAACCCGAATCCAAGGCCAAGGTCAGGGCGGCGTGGAAAGTTTTTCAGGCAGGTTTTTTACGACTGCGGCAAGTGCTGTTAATGTAGTGCAGGTTTTTTACAATGGAAGTTTTGCTAATGCAGAAACTTTGACAATTTTTTTGCAAAATATAGGTAACTCCAATATTCCCGTAGATAATGGCACAAGCTCGCCAACAACAGAATGGTTTGTTTCTGATGTCAACGGCCGGCCAGTCTGCAACTCAAACTGGGGCGGGACAGCAGGCACAAATGCAACGGTTCGCTGCATGAAAGGCTGTGCTACAGATGTGCTGCCTGGCCAGATACGGCAGGTAATTCTAAACCTATCAATCGGCGAGTGCACGCTGATGAATATAACAAATGGCACGCAGGTAAAATTCACAGTAGACTTTTCCGGAAAAACCACAACAACAGGTACATTCATTAAGAACGTACCATGATTAAATCAGCTGAATGTCCAGCACAACATGATTAACATGTGGCTTGTAACCTTTTACTATGATTGTTTTCAGAAGCCGCACCTTAAAATCGCCAAAATCGTTTAGTAATGCGTATTCTTTTTTTTCTCTGGCCAGTCCGTGGTAGTGTATAACTGCGCCTTTTTTTGTCAGCCGTGCCGCGGTTTTAACAAATGCTTTACAGCTTGGTATTAGCCCCATTATCACTCGGTCGGCCTGCGGAACCCTTGCCTTGCCCGCATCGCTGAGAATAGGAATTACATTTGACAAGTAATTAGCCCTAATGTTTTCCAGCAAATATTTGAATGATTCGGGATTTTTTTCAATTGCGTAAACGGTTGAATTTTTATGGTTTTTTGCGATTGGTACTGTGAAGTAGCCGATGCCTGCAAACATATCTACTATTATTTCTGAGTCCTTGACTGTAGCTATCATTCTTTTTTTCTCTTGGTGATTGCCCTGCGAATACATAATTGCCTGCGGGTTAAGCCTGAAAGTGCAGCCATTTTCGTGAATCGTGATTTCTTTTGGCAGAATGCCGGCAATTAGCTCGATTTCTGGCCTGCGGTATTCACCGGATATTTTTCCCTGCACACAGACTGCTTTGAACTGCGGCAGCAGGCCAAGGATTGCATTTCCAACAGATTTTTTGTACCTCTCCAAGCCTTTGTCTAATTTTATTACGCAAATATCGCCTAAACTCTGGTAAGAAGCAGGCAACATGTTTATTTCCTCGGCAGATAAGTTGCTCTCAAGTAGCTTTGTTGTCAGCATGGTCTTGAATTTCATATGAATTTCCAAAATTATAAGCTTAAAAATCTTAGCAACTAATTAAACATATGTCAGTCATCAACTGGCTCATACAATATGCAGAGCACATTGGTTATCTCGCAGTATATGGCCTAGTCACTGGCAGCTCGTTTGGCCTGCCCGTTCCCGAAGATGCTACCCTGCTGGTTGCCGGCTATGCGGTAAGCCAGCACTATGTCCACCATCTTGCCGGCGTGATGATTGCGGCGTTCTTAGGAATTCTAACGGGCGACAATCTCGGTTTTTACCTCGGGCGGAAATATAAAAGCAATATCCAAGACGTTCTGTTCAAGCATGGCCATAAAATATTCTTGACGCCAAAGAGAATTAACCGCATTTACATGGCCTTTAGAAAACACCCAGACAGAACGATATTTCTTTCAAGGTTTGTGGTTGGCCTGAGAATGATATCCCCACTAATGGCTGGTTCCTCAGGAATGAAGTGGCGCGAGTTTTTCCTGTTTAATATGGCCGGTGCGCTGGTAGTTGCAATAGCAATTCCTATCATTGGCTTTAAGTTTGGCGAGAACCTGCCGCTAATTTATCGGTTTGTCAAGGATTTCTTTTTAGTAATCGCAACGATAGTAATAGCTGTGATAATATCAACGATTTTCTTTTACAAGAAGAAAGCTAAGATTAAGGCTTAAAAACCACTCACAACAGTTCTAATTATGGATTACGATTTAGAACTAAATAAAATTGCAGGGGAAGTAAATAAGTTAGAAAAAAATAAAGTTAAAATCTGCCTGCAATTCCCTGATGGTCTTAAGGCAAATGCAACTGAAGCCGTGAAAGAGTTAGAAAAAAAGACGCATGGCAAGGCAACATTTTTCATCTGGTCAGGCTCCAACTTCGGTGGCTGTGATTACCCATGGTATCTAAAGGACTTGGGTTTTGACTTATTAATTAATTTCGGCCACTGCGCTTTCCGAAAATGGCCAGATGCACAGTGAAGAAAAAAGCATTAGCGAATCGCAATTCGCTTTATGCGTTTTCAAAAAACGATAGCGTAAGCGTTAAATATTAGTAAATTGTTCTAATATTATGGGCAAAGCTATTTTGGCAGTCATTGCGATTGTAATCTTAGTTGCGGCTGGCCTTGTTGTGTTCAAATTTTCTGGCGGAATTACTGGCACTGCGGCCGCGTCAAAAGCGGAAACATTTGTCTCTACGACAGATAAGGGAACATGCGCGGATTCTGATGGCAATAACCCAAAAACTCGGGGCGTAACAATAGCAAAGACTTCGGATGGCCTGCTAAGCTTTAGGGACCACTGCGCCTCGCCAAACATTTTGCTGGAAGGCACCTGTGACCGGGGCCAGTTAGTTAAGAAAGAAGTCAAGTGCAGTTGTTTGGATGGAGTTTGTGTTTAGATGGCCGTTAGTGGTTTTTTTAATCTTACGCCAAAGATTTCTATTTCCTCGCCTTCATCATACGCAGATGTGATTTTGTTAAGTTTATTATTGCTACCAAGGTCTATGCTAAACTTCGCATCAAACGGCAATGTGCTAAGAAACTTTAACGCACCCTGCCCGAATGCATCTTCTATGATTTTTAATGCAAAGGGCTGGCTTGCAAAGTAGCCCTTGTAAATTTCGCGTTTTATTTCTTTTACATCCCGGCCCAATAAGCCCGCAGTTTCGCGTAACATCATGTCCAGCGATATTGTACTGCCGAGGTAAGCTATGTGCGTGCCAGTTAAATAATCTGGCCCGCCTCGTTTCCGCAAATAGTCTAGGGCTTCAATATTTGCGGCTTCTGTTACCGCTTCGCTAAGGCATTTTAATACGCCTTGTTTAACATTTTCATAGCCGTATAAATATGGGACAGTATGAATAACTCCATCAGCCGTTCGGCGTACAAATAATGTTACTTTCGAAAATGCATGTATGATTTCATGTCCAAGGTTTCCAAGCGTTGCGGCCGGCGATGGTAAATCGGGAAGTACTATTTCGCCGCTGGGCTCAAACTGCGCGCCGCCCCAGTTAGCCTGCTTTCCCCACCGCTTTGCTAGCTTTGCAAATTCGTCAGGAGAAAAGAAATAAATTTTACTCAAATCTGGCATACTATTTTTCACGTCAAACCCTAACATCCGCACCCACTGTGCATGGCTGTCCAATAATTCTTGTATCTGAGCTGGCTTGACAACGGGTGTGGGCGTAGGTTGCTCCAATATATCCATTCGCTGTTTGCTAAGATACTCTTCGACTGCTTTTTTTTCCTGCTCTGAAAGTCTAGCCCCTGCGAACGCATATCTTGGCAGGACAGTAATCTGGCTGGCTAATGTACGCTCTTCAGGCCTGTGCAGCTGTAAATGGTTAACCATGTTGTCCATAGTGAAATATGATTTAAAAGGTTTCCGCCCATCATATATTTTTATATACTATTATGTTAATTTCTATAAAATGACAAAAACTTAAGGGGGGTGACGAACTCTTATATAGCCGGTTCCCCATTACAGTTTAACAATTAAAGGAGGTTAAGAAATGGCCTTTTTGGAAGGAACACTGGGTGTAGGCGTGGGCCTGCTGTTAGGATTAAGTTTCCTAAAGTACAGCGGCTACGTAGACCAACTGCGAAAAGAGCTTGGATACTTTGCATCAGGCGCGGTATTCTTGCTATTGACATCAGTACTGTCCGAAGTAGCTAGCAGGGTTGCAAGTGTAACAACTGCAGTCGGATGGATAAATGTCGTGTTTGCGGTAATTGCCTTTATCCTAGTGTTAATAGGCGCCATTGCGATGGCTATCCAAATCTTCAGCAAGCTTAAGTAGATACTGCTTGGGGATTGATAGTTATAACGCAAGGGGCAAAGTACCTTCTTTTCTTTTTT
>JAHFKX010000088.1 GCA_023245115.1 Candidatus Woesearchaeota archaeon | reverse complement strand
TGAAGGCTTACGAGGAAAATATCGAGCAACTTAGGGAGTTGCGCGGCCATGTTTCTGATGTTGAAAGCGGACGGACAAGAATTCCGGGTGCAATGTATGTTCTTGGTGTTATGACTAAAATGACCAAGGGCACGCCACTCTACTCGCCAGCCGGTGCGTTTTTGGGTGATGGTAAGTGGGACCCAGTGCTGCGTAGGCAGAATGGCATTGCAGTTAGCGCCGAAGTAAAGACTGGCCTGTTTGCAAGGCCATTGCAAATGAACTGCGAGTACTCCCAGCTATCAGTTGAGCTGTCGCTTTCACCATCTGCAAGAAAAGAACGCCTGATCGGACGGGCAGAGGCTGCGCGAAGGAATAGACAGCTTTTGGTGGACTGTATTGTCGTTGATAATATGTCCCGCGCCGGAATAAATACGCTGTTTACGCATTTTGAGCACCCGAACTATTTGCTGTTTGGTTGGAATTTCCGTGACGAAGAATTAATTTATAATCAGGGCGATGCGCGAACTAAATTATTTAAGCATTATTTCGACCCGACCTCCGAGACAGATGGCCTGAGGGCATATGTTGATGATTTCAAGGAAACCGCGGGTGATTCGCTTCTATCTTTAGGCAGCGGGGATTCAGTTTCATTCAGCATGCAGCGATTGCATCAAGCTTTAAGATTGCCAGAGGGCGACGTTACGAAATTGCTGGCAAAGGTTTATGGAAGAAAGGTTGACGTAAGCGGAGACACACTTACGTTAGCGGAGCAATAACATGGCAACAAGAGGAGCACTAGACAGGTTGGCAGATTGGTGGTACCGCAGCAGCCGAGATCAGGTCGGAGTTAATCCAGAGACTGGCGAATTTTTGCCAGGATCACAGCACAGGCAGGCAGAACTTAGCAGAAAGACTAGCAGAGAATTAGAAGTTGAATTAAATATTACTTATAAAACTTTGATGAGTAAATCAGAAGCGCTTCGTGCTAAGTCCAGACAGCAAATTGATAAAGCCCAAGAATGGGCAAAAAAGCAAGACAGATATCAGTTTAAGGCATACTCTGATCAGAGTGGGGATTTTGCCCAGATGGCAGATAACGCTTCAGCAGCTGCGGCTCAGATTGTTGGTGGTTTGACTGGATTAGTGCAAGGCGAGTTGCTTAAAGATTTTTCGAAGGTCGCGGATATTGGCGCAGTTGTTTCGCAAAAGCAGGGCGTTGATGCTACGCAATACCAGCTAACCGCAGATAAGTTAATTGCGCAGGCAGACCAAAAATTAATCTATGCAGAGCAAGTAAGGGATACTGGTAATGCAGTTGCGGCATCTGTGCAGTTGTCGCCAGAAGAAGAAGCTTTGTTTAACAAAGCGGCAGGCATAGTAACGCAACAGCAGAAAACATATCAGGCGGCTCCGCCAGCCAAGCAGCCAGCAGTTCAAGTAACTCAAAAAGTTGATGCTCTTCCCCAAAAAAGGGATCGAGAGGTATTAAAACAATAGAGGTGAAAAATATGGTAGATATAATGAGTTTGTTTAAGCGAAAAATGACAGTTGGTGAATTGAAAAGTAGACTACGCACACTAGAAATGAAAATGGAAAGAAAAGAAAAGGTCGCTACGCAGAAAAAAGATAAGACATATGAAGGCATAAAAAATGCCGTAAGAAGTAATGCTGACCCAAGAGTTAGGCACGTGCTTGCAGCAACGTATGGTCAAGCAGAGGCAGGCTATAACGCTGCCATGAACATGAAATTGTTTGCTGGCGCAGCGCAGGGCATGTACGATATTATAGAAGATGGTAAAGATGTTACAGAAGCCTGTAAAGAAGTTACATACTTAATTAAGTCCAGTGGATTTGATACTTCGAAAATGCAAGAGACGATGGGTAAAGCTATGGATGCCATGCAAAAAGTAGAGCAGTCTAGCAATGTTATGCATGATATGCTAGGACAGATTGCTGAAATTGGTCAGGCTGAAGCTGTCGGTGACTTAGAAGAAAAAATATTTGCAAAAGCAGAAGCAGAAGTAGTTCAAGAAAGAGCAGGTATTGCTGATACAGAACAGGCAATAGCTCGCGAAAGGCAGAGAGACCAAGGCGAAAATCCGCAATAATAACTGATTAAATGGTAGTGAGCGAAAGTCAAAGAAAGGCAGCAGAGGCCCAGGGGCTTGCAAATGGTGCGCGTAGTTTGGAAGAGCAAGCCGCTGGGCTTCAAAGCGTAAATCCAGAGCAGGCGCGTTATCTGTTTGCCAAGGCAAGGCAAGCATACTTAGATGTTGCTCAAGCGTATCAAGATGCAGTTAAAGCTGGCGGAACAGAACAAGAAAAAAATAATTGGACGCATAGTTTAAATTTGTATGTCAAAAAAGCCCGCGCCCTTGCACCCCAACCGCCCCCGCGCATTGCAGTCAGGCAGGGTGGTGGTTCTGAAACGATTGATGATGCGTTTGAGATAAAGCCAGAGAAGTCAGATATTACATTTGCACAGGTTGCCGGGCTTGACAGTGTTAAGGAACAGATACGCCTGAGCATAATACAGCCGATGAAATCCCCTGCGCTTTACCAACGACTTGGTTTAAAGGCCGGCGGTGGAATTCTGCTTTACGGCCCACCAGGCTGCGGAAAAACTTTTATTGGAAAGGCAGCGGCAGGGGAATGCAAGGCTAATTTTTATAATGTTAAGATAAATGATATTTTGAGCAAGTACGTTGGCGAGTCTGAACAACATTTTAATGCAGTTGTTGAGTCCGCCACGAAAAATGCGCCGAGTATAATTTTTCTGGACGAGATAGACGCGCTTGCGGTTTCTAGGGATTCAGCAGATTCATCGCATACCACTCGCTTAGTTAATCAGATTTTGTCCAGCATGGATGGATTTGCAAGCCAGGCAGACAAGCCGATTTTTTGGATGGCAACAACAAACAGGCCATGGATTGTTGATCCGGCAATCAGGAGGCCAGGCAGGTTGGATAAAACTGCTTTTGTGCCGTTGCCAGATAGGGCTGCCCGAAGAAAAATACTCGAGCTCAATACAAAAGCAGAATTGGTGCGGCTTGGTCCGCAGGATTATGATTTGCTTGCAGATAGCACAGACGGGTATACTAGTGCAGACCTTGTTTTTTTAACAAAAGAAGCAAAGCAAATAATTTTAAAAGAAGTTACTGCGGAAGGCAAGCCAGAGCGGCCGGCAGTTTTAAATGACTTTCAGATCGCAGTTTCGCAAACAAAGTCATCGCTGCTGCCTTGGTTAAATAAAGCAAAAGCTGAACTTGTTAAGAGTGGCGAAATTTCAGAGTATCCAGATTTAATAGCGTTAATCAAAAAATATTCACAGGCAAATTAAAATGACGCGGAAACTTCGTTTTCGCGAACTTTACTCACAAGGTTCGTAAAATGCCAAAACAAAAACTAGAAGAAATGGTAGGAAGGGCAGATGGGTTGTATACTTCTGCCACAAAGCACGAACAAGCGAATAGATTTTCTGATGCGAGAGGTTGTTATTTAGAGGCTGCGGATTTGTATGTAAAAGCGTCACAAGTTCCAAATAATTATGAAAGTGCAGAGCATCTGAAGAAAGGCAGGCATTGCCTTGAGGTTGCTAGAAAATATGCGCCAAATGTCAAGGGTGTTGTTTCTGCTCCGCCGTCGCCAGTACCAGTCACGCCAGTCCAGCCAATTCAAGTTCCTGTTATTCCTGACCCAAAGAAAGTTACACCTATTACGCCGACGATAGATGCAAAAAAAGATGAATTGCCGGACTTCTTGTTGATTGAACGGCCAAACGTAAAGCTTGCTGATGTGGTTGGCATGCCACTCGTAAAAGAT
>JAHFKX010000087.1 GCA_023245115.1 Candidatus Woesearchaeota archaeon | reverse complement strand
TTTAATCTTCAAAAATGTAAGTAATCCGAAGTCACCCTTTTATCAATTATGGAAATACTATGGTATCAAGAGCGCAACAGCCGCGGCGTGGAAATATGAGCTGGAAAGGCGTCTTGACATAGCAATAAGTTATTGCGATAAGATTTTAAAGGAGAGCAACATAGTAGAATCAGTATTAAAGTCAGAGGGGAAACTCTAGGAGATAAAAATGCCATGGAATATAAAAGCCAGATTAAACGCATTAGGTAGTTCTGCATTTAATTATGCAAAGGGAACGACTATGGGCCGACAACTGCAGGCCGCAGGTGCAAATGTCAACCTAAGACGTAGAGTCTATAGTCAGCATCTGAGGGCAGCGTTTGTAGAAGAAAGTTATTTGCTAGCCATCGATAAACAGCTAATAGGTGCTATGAAGACGGTTGGCCCTGAAGTAAAGGCCGAACTTAACACCGCAAAGCAGGCGCTCGTCGGTGCACAAAGCGAAGCAATTACAATTAGAAATATCCAGTATCAGATAACTGGTTTGGAGTCAGACATTAAAAAAATCAATCGTTTGGTAAAATTAGAAAAAACTTTTACAGGATTGAATGCGTACGCCCCAAAAATCATAGCTGAAAAAAACCAGTTAGTGAATGAGTTGCACACATTGTTTGTAGATACTACTAAAAGAATAGCTACGATTGACGCCCAGCTCGAATGGCTATACAAAGTTACTGCGCGTTTGCAATTAACAAAGAGGACAGTAGAGGCTGAGCACACACAAATATACCAATATATTAGGTACGCGCGAAGCACAGTAGATAAATATCGGTCAGTGCTAGCAAAACTTAACAGATTAGCTTAGGCGCGTTCTGCTTATTTCTTTTAGTTTATTTGTCGTTTCGATAGATAAATCGCCGTTTTCCGTTACATATTGAATTTTCATTCTCAACATTTTTGGCCCGACATCCGTTGCAAACTCTCTGTTGATATTTACGATGTTCGTTTTCAATCCGTAGCGATTTACAATTCCAATTAGTATTTCTGCGGATTCGTTGTAAGCAGCGCCAAGTGAAACCAGCAGCCGCTCGCAAACATCTCGTTTAGTTAATTCGCTTTCTGGGCAATTTCTTACAAGATCTGCTAGCTGTTGATACATTTTTCCGGCAAGTTGCATGCCTTCGGCACCGCTTATAATCGTATTAATAATATGATTGGCGCGCTCTTCAGAACTCCTGCCGAAATCTTTAACGTACGCGCCGAACTTCAACTGGCAAAATTTTAACCCATCCTGAAGTTCGGCGAGTGTAGCATTTTCGCTTGTTTCTTCGTGTAATTGAGTTCCGACAGCAGTTGTCTCAGCCAAATCGCGCAAATCCGCGGCAATGTGGCACAGCCTGGCAAGCCCAGATGCATTTGGCGCAAGGACATCCATAATTTCATGCTCGACTCCGGCACACAAGTTATCTAAAAAAATTGTCATGGGGCGCCTCTAAACATTTGTTTTACGTAACCAGCAAAACCCAAAGACGAAACTTTATAATGGAAGCCTGCAGAGATTATTTTTTTTAATTCACTTCTTGTTTCAGAAAAAAGATTTTGATTTTTTAATATCGTATCAACTTTTTCTCTTATATTATTCGGACCGAACCGGTTGGCAATGCTACTGTCTACTGGCACATTCAGCGTTGTGTGCTGGTAGTTTTTTAAATAGTTGCCTATTATCTCTCCAGGCAACATGTAGAGAGTAAAAAGCTCAAATAATTTACAGGCCACTGGAGCTTCTAAGTTCTCGGGCAGTTCCGTGCCAGATACGACTAAATCTTTTAGTTGTTTGTACATAAGCGCTGCGTGCATCATGCCATCCATACCGCTGTTTACCAAAACCCATATTTTTTCTGTGCTGAACTCGGTTTCTTGGTCAAGAATTTTTCCGACTAATCCGCTCCGCTCAGTGAAGGCCGGCCTTAGTTTGACTGTGTCCTTGCCAGCCTCAACTGCCGAAATAAATGCAAAATATAAATCTACTAACTCTAAACTATTTTGTTTTATAGTTTTAATTTCCTCATCAAAATCAGATACCAAATGCGTCAAATCGTATTCTATAGTAGACATGTTAAAATACGCAGCAAAAGCTATTTAATACTTTCGCTGACTATATGATACGCCGTATGTATTTAAATGCACGTGTCACAGTTGGAACCTAACCCTCGTCTGCAGCGAGTTCCTTCGCATTCTCTTTGGGTATGAATTTAGTTCTTATTATTTAGTTCTTTTTCTTCCGCATCTGTGATTATGCCGGATTCGTGCAGGTCTTTTTTGGTTTTTTCCCAGTCTTTGCCCATCATCTGCACTGCGCCCAACAACCCGCTTTTTGTCCATGCTTTAACCTCTGTGCAGCCCTTAGCGGCATCCGCAAAAATCGGCCCCCATTTTTTCACATATGCCTGAAACCCGCTAAATGTATCTGCGTACGATTCTATCATAATGCTATTCAAGCGTGCCGGCAATTCTGGCTTACTATAAACATTAAGCGCTTTTGCTGTCAATAGCATTTGCAAAAGCTCAAGATTGTCATCTATGTAGCCAACATTTTTATTTATCATCGCTGGCCCAAGATAGCCCTTGCCAAGTCGCACTGCACTAACTTTTTCCAACAACGAGGTTCCCAACGAACTCTCTATTTCGGATATATGTTCTGATAATTCTTTGGCGTGAGAGTTAACATCCTGCAGCTCATCGCCAAGATTTAATTCTGCGCACAGGCCAGCAAGCTTTGCCAGAACGTTTTGCTCAAGTTTCGCTGCGCCAAGTTGCACCGCTATTTCTTTTATTTTTGGCCGCGCAAAAAAAGTGCTTTGTGTCTTTGGAATTAGCCCCATGATATAATTATTATTAGCAGCATAATCCACTCGCACTTCAATTGCACCCATTGGCTTGTAAATTCTAAAATTGATTTCGACTGGCTTGTAAGTCTGTTCCAAGATAGATTTTATTTCGCCGGCAACAAATTGTTTATTTGACACTCTTGCATCCCCGAGCGTCCTGCAAAGCGCATGCTTTAAATTATAAACACGATGCGTGAATTCCCAATTATGCTGCTCGCGCGCTGGACTTCCAATATCTGCATTACGCAAAGTTATTTCATCTGAATCGAAATCTAAATTAAATGGAACTTGTGCGAGCTTGGCTGCAAAGCCTGTCGCTTCCAGTTTTGTTTCTGTTTCCTCGATTAAAGCTTCCAAGGCATTTGCGTTTTGCGCATAGCCTTCCGCGTAACTTATGGGTTTTTCCTTGCGAAGTTTTTCAGTAATTTCATCGGCAATGCCTGCGCTCGCCCTTGCTTCTAAAGAATCGCCTTGGGTTTTTTTACAGATGTCTAAAAGGCCCAGCGTTACTTTCAGCTCGACCCTTGCACTTTCTATTTGATTTTTTACGAACGTCAGAACGGCAGGGCTTAGTTTAGTTTGGCTAGCATCCAAATATTTGAAAAATTCTGTTTTGCTCCTGTCGATACTATCTGCATAATCTGCTGCTGGCGTTGGCTGAAGCGTGTACGGATTAAATAAAGGCAGAAAATCATAACCCATCGAAGCTCTTGTCATAGTACTGCTTACAAGGAAATACATAAAAGCTTTTCCCTTCAGCCAACACCTTTAAATATTTTATCTATTGTTAAATTTCATGTCGCTGCCAAATCCAGAAGACCTTGTCGGCCAGTCTTATCGGACAGCATGGATAGAAGCCGGCGGGGCAGTAACAGAAAAAACACCAGCAGGCCCGAAAAATATTTTGGAAAGCCTTGGTTTTAACGAAACAGATGTTGTTGAAACCCTTGCAGATGCCAGGGACTTGCTTG
>JAHFKX010000086.1 GCA_023245115.1 Candidatus Woesearchaeota archaeon | reverse complement strand
TAAACTTTTAACTAAGCCTTAACCGCCCAGGCCCGATAAAACTAATAACTACCTTGCCAGCCGAGGAGCCAGATGCACCGTCAATCGTTGCATTCTCCCAGACAAGCGTGATGTTCGTGCTGGCTATGACCTGTGGCTTGCCCAGTGTCCTGAACTCGAGGATCGAATTGCGGCCAGCTAGCAGATACCTCTGGTCGCCGATTGTTGTTGGAATTTCAAAAGTTCTTGTAAAATTTTTCACATCGCCCGCATACCTTGTTGTACTGTTAACTGTCACTTTCATTTCTGCAATTGTTACTAGTGCCTTACCGAGAATGGCCTCACCAAGAGCGTTTGCGGTATTCTTGGCAGTCGCACCTTTGTAAAGCTCTGACCCTGCAAAAACACCGACTAGCATTAAAAATGATATTCCAAGTATGAGTAGTGCATACGTTGTGTTAAGCTGTGCCTTTTCCATCTTAAATTATATTTATATCAACTATTTCAGTTGTATTCCTGATGCAGCCACTGATTCCATCATTTGACTCTGATGCCCATGTAACAAACACAAGATGGCTGCCTGCCCCAGTCGCAGCCTGCTGGCCAGGCCTTAAACTTATGCGATAGCAATTTGAGCTTGTGTCATTTAGAGTAATATAATGCAATGTCATTTCTATCGCGCCCATCTCAGTAAAATAGGCCGGCTCATCAATCCCGAGCCGCCCGAACTCACTCTTGTTTCCTATCAGGGTTCGCGAATATGGCTGCGGCAGCCTGAGATTAGCAACATAAACTATCGAATTATTGTTAGTCCCATTGGTGTCAACGAAAAGCCTTCCCTTCTTTATATTAAATGGCACAGACGCGCGGGCCTGCTCGCTTGCGGATTT
The DNA here is from genome assembly GCA_023245115.1 of Candidatus Woesearchaeota archaeon. Taxonomy (GTDB): domain Archaea; phylum Nanobdellota; class Nanobdellia; order UBA10117; family UBA10117; genus JACOYC01. The sequence continues at coordinate 2,983 of JAHFKX010000086.1, read as the reverse complement.
TTTAATGGCAGAATGCAATTGCAGGAACTGATTTTCCATAGCAGAAACATCGTCATTATTCTGCGCCTTTTGGATATTCGGCGCGGCCCACAAAAAAACGCCCGCCATTATCGAAACAGCTATCGCGGTCAGCACCAAAAACCCAATGAGGCTTGAAACGCCCTTCTTTTGCATGCCAGCAGATATTATCAGATAGTTAAATAACATACTATAAACTAATTAGTGAAAAACTAAAGCTTTTATATGGGTGTTGGTTTATTACTATAGCTAAGGAGATAGAATGGCCATCGCAGAATACAACATACAGGTACCTACAACTCACGGCTTGAAAAGGCACCTGCGCGAAAGTTTGAAAAATGTTAGTGCAGACCCGCAGATTTCATCCTTGAAAAACAGCGTAGATGAGCTTCTAAACAGAATAAAACAGGCCTCCGAATCCGAAGATGTGAAACAGGTTTCTGAAATCGGAAAAAAGCTTGATAGAATTACAGAACAAAACTCAGCTATAATCGCCGCGCTAACAGATATTGCCAGCCTTATAAAAAACATAAAACAACCAGCACAAATACCGCGGCTGCAAACCGGAAATCTCCCAATCACTTATCAGAGGTCGAGATAATTTATGTTTAAATCCAAGCGGCGCGGCAAGAAAGGCCTGACACCAATAGTCGCAGTCATTCTCCTGTTGATGATGACTGTCGCAGCCGCCGGCGCAGCTTTTTTCTGGATTTCACGGATACAAGGGCAAATGCAGGGCGGCGTAGAATCGTTTGAGGGCAGAATCTTCGAAGGTATCGCGTCACAAATAAACGTAATTGATGCGGATTACTCCGAAAGCAATGAAAACCTGACAATCTTTTTCCACAACACCGGCAACAAAAAAATTCCACTGAAGAACACAGACATAAACCCAACAACAACATGGATATTACGGGACCCCGACCAAAATGTTGCCTGCTCAACTGACTGGAGCGGGAAGGGAACAAATCCAGGATGCAGCGGGTGCAGCGCAACAGCAGAAGTTGACATAGGCCAGCTGAAAAGCATCTCGCTAAATACGGCCAACACAGTTTGCGACATAACAAAATACGGCGGCGGCAAAGCGTTCACATTTACGATAGACTTTTCCGGCCAGACCACTACATCTGGAAGTTTTATTTCATAACACAAAAGCTTTAAAAGTACGAACATCTCAGCTGAGTTATGGTACGCGTTATTCTGCTAGCAACCAATAAACAGTTTTATGAAATTAGGCAGACTGACTTAGGGCACTGGCAAATCGCGCCATTCAGAAGTGCAACCGCAATGCAAATTATGACACGTGTTATCTCTATGCCGGGCGAAATACGACCTGGTGTGAAAATTATTTATCAAGGTCTCCCTGGAAGGACAAGCGAAATCATTGTGAAAAAAATATCGCACATTTTAACAGTTTAGCCTAAGCTAAAAGTAAACACCACATAAATACTTCATTTCTCAATAGGAAAGTTTATATTTGAACAGTAAACAACTGTTACGATGGCCACACATAAGAAAAGCATAACGAGACCCGCCCGGCGAATTGCCCGTTCCCGAAAAGCAATAACACCGATAATCGCAGTCATAATGCTGCTGATGATGGCAGTAGCCACTGCATCTGCAATGTATTACTGGCTGAACAGAATACAAACGCAACAACAGGGCGCGATAGAAAGTTACCAGTCGGGAGTTTTTGAGAATCTTGCGTCTAACGTCGACATAATTGGAACAAAATATATAGATGGGAATCAGACGCTTGAACTCGTTGTCCAAAACACTGGCAATACAAAAATAGTTATATCGAATTCCGGTACGAAGCCAACTACGGAGTGGGCCGTCTTCGATGCGGACCAAAAGCCAATATGCGCAACAGACTGGAGTGGCACTGGCAGCAATATCCGCTGCCTTTCCGGCTGCGGCACGACAACTAATCTAGATACTGGCCAGATACGCCGCGTATTGCTGAACCTGACAAGCAGCGATTGTTCTGTGCAATATTTAACAAACGGCACAACATACGTGTTCGAAATTGGCTGGAGCGGCAAGACAAAATCTGCGGGGAGCTTCGTTAAATAAAATGTTTAAGAAATCTATAAAGCCGAATAAAATTCGGCTAATCACTTTCCGCTCCAAAAAATCGATAACCCCTGTTATCGCAATAATACTTACAATGATGATCGCGGTTGCTGCTGGCGGCGGAATGTTCTATTGGATAACTCGATTGCAAAACCAGGAACAAGGCGCAGTCCAGCAGGGCCAGCAAAGGCTTTTCGAAACGCTGTCTGCCTGCCTGAACATGCCTTCATTCGACATGAATTTTGCTAACAATAATTCAAACTTTGTGCTTCAGAATTGTGGTAATACGCAGATAAATTTTGGTGATGCTAAAATAGATGACTTTGGCGTTGTAAGTACGTCTGGCATTGACCCGTGCACATTTACAGTTAATACCACAAATTGCATAGGCTGCCCCGTATCACTAAAACCTGGCGAGGCCGCAACACTCTCGTTTAACTGGACGGCTGAAAAAAGATGCGTTAACCAAATAATAAATGGTAAACAGCACCAAGTATCGTTCACAGTCGACAGAACAGTTACGGCATCCCGTGATTTCGTTCCAGAGTCGGTGGCCAGATGTGGGTTAAGATTTGAAAACTTCACTCGGCTTGCGGCAAACGCACACCACGGAGGTAACCCGCCAAGCTATTGCTATAAATTCCAGTTAACCAACACTGGAAATGTTGCAGATACATTTAATCTGACAAATACAACTGGAGTGAACTGTGGCTCTGCTAAGATATTAACGCAGGGCTGCGGGTCAACTGGCATCGCGAACAGCAGCATTAGCCTCACGGCCGGAGAGAATTATACAATTTATCTTAATCAGACCGTTACCGTTGCTGATCTGACTTGCACGAGCACGATTACTGCGCTCTCACTCAATTGCAGCACAAGCATATAAAAA
>JAHFKX010000085.1 GCA_023245115.1 Candidatus Woesearchaeota archaeon | reverse complement strand
TGATGGTATATGCTGTATGCCATTCCATTTTTATCTTTAGTTTTTTCCGCGGCCCGAACTTTTGCAAGCAGGCCATCGTACTCGCTCTCTCTTCCTGCAACTCTTGCGCGCAGCCCGTCAAATAGAATTGCAAACTCCCTTGCCTGCAGATAAAGATTATTTCTTACGTAACTCCAAAACAAAAAGTTTCTCTCGGCTTCCCTGCCATTTACGCCGTATACGTATGGCTCACTGCCTGTGCTGCGTTCCTCAGCCAAATGTTTATCATGTGTGAACCCTGCAGGCTCTGCGTACTGCTCTGCAATAATTTTTGTATCTACGACTTTTTTTTTCTCAATTTTTGTTTCATAAGTCTTAATACGTTCTGTTATAATTCTAACCAAATCTTTGTAATCGCCAAATTTTCTTTGGCTCGGGCCGGTTGCATAATATTGTTCGTTAATCACATCTGCATTCATATTGTGGTGCGGGCGGGAAAATTTTTCTCCCGCAACTTTTTCTACTCTATCAGATAAGTCAGCTGCTTCCCGCGTAACTTCAACAGCTGCACTAACATCTGCGTATGCATCCCGAACTTTGAAATCTTCGGACTCAACTGAACGCTGAGATTTTACTGGCTTGCTGTCCGGCGAGAAATGTTGCTCTGGCACGGCAACGCGCAAAAGGTTTGCATCTGTACCAAAAAACAGGTCAAAATCATACGGGCCAGCCACCTTTTGCATACAACTAATGCATGGCTCATTTTCTTCACAAGTTTTGCACGCTTCATGCACACCGCAGTCAGCATGATTTGTCTGCAGGCAATAAAAACGCTCAAGCATTCCAAAGCCTTTGGGAAAATACCCACCGTAAAGTTCAAGCACATCTTCCAAACTGTCTTCAACACCGAGCTGTATGTCTGGGTGGCATAATTTTTCGAGAAGCCTCAAATCCCTGTAAAAATCATTTGCCAAAAACGGCGCTATTACTTTGACATTGGCCAGCGGTCTATCTGTTTGCGATACTAATGGCTGGCTCTCTGCGCTCATCATTGTTTCACTCGTACGTAAGAATTAATGGAGTTTTTAAGGCTTTTTACTATGCTACTGGCTCAAATTCCGCGCCGCAGTAGGAACATTTTTTATCTTTTGCGCCAACTGCCCCGCCACACCTAGCACAATCAAAAGGCAACAACGCTTCACTAGCTTCGCTGGCTACTGGCTTGGCTACTGGCTTATTAGTTTCATCATTCGAATGTGCGCTATCCGCCTCATCCGACTCAAATTCAACACCGCATCCTTTGCATTTAGTATCTGCTGCACCTACTTCTGCACCGCAGGACGGGCACTCGTAGCTTTCTTCAGCTACAGGTGCTATGCCTTTAATAATGCTATCTGCATCGCCGCCAGCATCGCCACCAACAGTGCTGTCTGTTTTAATATTATCTTCTGCCAGCTGGCCAGTATATCCTGCCTTAATCGCCTCGACTGCCTTTGTAGCTGTCTGCATAGCCATAGTATAATTTCCTTCCGCACAGAAACGATCTACGTCCACTAACATGCTTCTAATATGCGTCACATCCGCGCCCTTGCCTTCCAATTCTGTAAGTTGTGGTTTAAGTATTGCTGTCAAATCCGCAATATCTTGAACAACTTTTTGTGTGGCTGTATTTTCTGGCATGTTTAGCTTTGCTTCCAAACTACCTGCACCAGCATCTTCATCACCACCAATGTCAATTCTTTTAACTGGCTCAATAACACCAAAATCTTCTTCTGCTGATGGTGCAGTCCTCGGTGACACTCGTAACTGGTGCTTTGCCTTAACCTGCTGTGCAAAATAAAATTCCTGCAATGCTTTGAGATTATTTCTGACAATCCGCTGCTGCCATTCTGCAGCAAACCTAGTCGCCGGCTTTTCTACTACGCTCACGCCACCAAAATAGCCTACAGTATATCTCATAGGATTACCGTCTATAACATACGTTGCAATTCCAGTGTCAGGATCGAAGTTATTTTGCGGTTCTAATTTTTTTGGAACCGAAGGCGGCAATCCCGAAAGCGGTGGAGTGCCCTTGGCCTTATCCTTTCCGGAAGGCGGCGACATCACATGTTCAAACGCGGCCTCTAACTCCGCATCCAGCTCTTTGGGTGCTAGATCGCCAGTAACTGCATTTACATAAAACGGACCTTCAACGCCATCGCGTATTTCTGAAAACGCATCACTAATTTTGTAAAACTCACCATTAATATTTACAGCAAGAGTTTCTCCTTTTTTATTCAGAATTTTTGTTGCCTTACCGGGTGTTGACGCTAATGTTACTGGTTCGCCGAAAATATCGGCTGCCTCTTCTTCGATGGATGGCGAATAAACATCAAGGAAGGGTAATGCGCCATCAACTAGCAGCAACTCTCCTAATGTCATACTTGTTGGCAAGGCATCCTGCCTGCCAGAAATTCTGATTTTTGCGAATTTCATTCCATTTGGGAACTTCGAGCTTGCCTTTCCATATGCTTCCAAAATTCGTGCCAAAGTATCAGCAGGCCTCAAGCCTTTTATTTCTACGTCATCAATTCCAAACCGGCCATCTTGATAAGAAACAGTTATAGAATATAATTTTTCGGCGGGTGCACGTTCATTCATCCTTGCAGCAAACTCAGCCTCACCCTCAGGAACGGGCTCTTTGCTGACTGACGTTGATACCGCCTCTGGAATTTTTTCAGCTCCAACCTTGTTCTCAAGGTCTTTATCCGCCACGGGCGGAACGCGCCCCAACCTATCTTTTAAGTCTGCGCTTTGCGCTAATACGTCGCGATGAGCATTTTCTATGGCCTCGCCACCTGAACTAACTACGGCCATATCTTTTTCTAAGTTCGAACCAGAAGCACGTTTTAACTCTTCTTGCAAATACGCAATTTGTTTTTGTGCTTTACCATACGTTTCTTCTACGGCCGCACCATCTGCCCTAACTGCAGCAAGACTACCTTCAAGTCTCGCACGGTCTGCAAATAACTGTACCATGAGCCGTTCAAGTGTACCAAAATCTGCCTCTTTCTTTTGCGCTGCGGCGATATCGCCGCCATATTTTGTTCGCAGCGTGTTGAGTTCGGAAATTGGCCTATAAGCAAAAAGAATTTCTTGGCGAGACAATCCGCTTGGCCATTCTGCTGGCTGGCCGGCATAGTGGAGCAAATTCTCGCCACCCGCATAAAAAAAAACACCGCCACCATCGACAGTAATTTTTAATTTATAAGAATCACCCTGCTCAACTACTGTTACATCATATTTGATGGCTGGAGCAGGTTGCAGACTTGCTGACTCAACTGGTTCGGGTGTTATTGGTGCCTGCGCATCTGACTGTGATGCTTGCGCAGCTGACTGGTCTGCTTGCGGCGTTTGTGGTTTTTTCACTCGCCTCGCGGTTCTCACATCTGGCTTATCAGAATCAGCTCGAACAACCGGTTGCGGCTGGCCCGTTTCACTTTGCGCACCATCTATAATTTTAGCCTGTCCATCATCAGCCATATGTTTTCACCATTAAGTGTGTGCTCTACCAAACGAAAACGTTTTAAAGGTTTCGGCTTGCTGCGCCACAAAACACAAGCGAAAGGTTTTAGTAGTTTATCCATGCAACTTAGAATATGACAAACACGCACGTGGAACGAGGGCAGTCCCTTGCCAGCCGCGCAATAAACTGCGAGAAGCACGGAGATTTCCAGCAGGCCCGCAAATTATATCTCGACGCGGCAGACGCGTACGCGCGCGCAACAAGGTCTTCAGTTTCTAAAGAACTTCAGGGAAGTTACCAAAAACTTACGGACATTTATCTCGGCAAAGCAAGAATATTATTTGGCAGGCAAAGCAACAAGCTTCTAATTCCATCGAGC
>JAHFKX010000084.1 GCA_023245115.1 Candidatus Woesearchaeota archaeon | reverse complement strand
CGAAGGATTTTGCATCCGTTCGTCAGGTCCGTTAAGCGAAGTCACCAGCTAAAACTTCGAGGTTTACTACGTTTTAGCTCAATTCAGGCGTAGCGGTTTTGAAGTGCATTTAATACGTGCTAAGTGAATCATTCGAAGCAAAAACCACAAAAAGCCGGCACTTAGCACGTATAGAATTTGGCAAAGCCAAATTCTTAACTACCTTTTGATTGCCAGCTGGCAAATAAAAAAGTGAATATAAGCCTTCTTACACGCACTTTTTAGCTTCAAATCTTTAAACTTATTCTAAAATCATGCTTTTTAATCACAGATTAAAGGTTTTATCGCGCCTAAACCCTGCTTGCCAGCCCTTGCAGTACCTCAACTTCTTGGGACAGTGCCTTGAAATGTTCCCTAACTTCTGGCTTTGCCTGTTTGGCTTCTATATCAAGCTGTGCCCTGAAGCCTGCAATCTCTGACTGCACCAAAGGCATAGCCGTCCAGTCACGCTCATCAACAGTGCTTATCGTAAGCTGATAGTAGTTTCTTACTGTCCGCACGAGCTGGCCAAAATGTATGTGATCCCTGACCGTATTAACCGGATGGAAAAACACCCCTGACTCTAATCTTCGCTCTGTTTCTCCCAGCCTTTCAAGGCCTTTCACCAATTTACCCCTAATACCAAACATAAAATCATAACGCAAACTAAGGATAAAAGCCTATCTATTCACAACCAAAATATTTAATCTCAAATCAAACTATTTGATTTTATAAAAAGTGTCTTTCCCTTCCTTATCCTTATCCAACACACCCATATCAAATAATTTGTTTAATTTCAGGCTTGCATTTGAACGCGATATGTTTAACACATCCGCAATATCCGTGGCCTGCCTAGCTTTTTTCTTCTTAACTAGCTCTAAAATCTTGCGCTCTTGGCTGGAAAGGCCGGCCTCAAATATGCTAACTGCTTCTTTTACCTTGACGTGTTTAGCGTGATTATCAGATGACCTGGCCTCTATTTTTTCTATTCTCATGCCTAATGCGTCAATCTTTTGGTTAATTTGTTCGAGAATACCATAAATTGCGTTCAACAGCCTGTCATTAATTATCTTGGCTTGGGTGAGTGGATGGTTTTGAATCCGTTCTATTTCCGCCTTCCACTCCCCTAAGCTCAAACTTTGCGTAGCAAAGTCCGCGGAGCTTCGCCCCGCGTTATCTCCGGTTTGGGTTGTTTTCTTTGCCCTGGAACGCTGTTTAGGTTTAGGCATTTCTTGTTGAACTGTTTGAGTAGAACTTTGCTTGCCCTGCTTCTTAAAAAATCCCGAAATCGCATCTAATAGACTCATTTTTAACCTTTGAAATACGTGTTTAACACGTTTAAACACGTATTAAACAACAAAACACATATTCGCAGTAATCCGAAAACGTGTTTAACAAGTTAAACACTACTAATATATAAAGTTTGTGCTTTTAGAAAAAATTACTTAAAAAAATTCGCAGAAAATAGAAAAAAGTTGGCATAGTTTCTGGTAAAAATCCTCCGGCCAGCCGTATCCAAACAAAATTTACGCCAAAAATCGCATTAAAAGTGAGCACGCAATAGGGCAGATTATGCCCAACAACTGAATAAATTCAGGCCACAACACATAAAACGACCCTAAAATTTAGCAAAAGTGAGAGGTATTTTAAGACAAAAAGCCTACTAAATATTATCAAACCAGAACATAATCACTAAAAACTAAAAAAACCATAGCGAAAACAAACAAAAAGTGAGGGGTCTAAACACACAACAAACAAAACAAATAAGATTCTAAACCATCAAACCGACCACTAAAATAAAAATTACTAAACAGGCACACTCGTACAAACCGAATTAGCTTCAAAACATGAAAAAGTGAGAGATTTTACTTAAACTGCGAAAGAATTAGGCCAATACGCTTCCTCGCCCGCTTTAAAACGGACGACTCGCAGGCCTTTCGCCGCTCACGATTAAGGCAGGCCAGCCGCACTATTTCATCAATATCGTCGAATAAGTCTTCAAGACCAACGCGCCTCGATTTTCGGCCGTCGTTAAGCGCAACAGCGGCAGAGCATTCCCATACATAGCTTGAAGGAATCTCACACAAGCCCGTGCCTTCGCTTTTTACAACGGAAATACCCTTCGCGCGGAGATAGCAAACAATGATCTGATAGACATTATGCGCATTATCAAGCTGCGATACAAACTCATACGAATTTTGCGCCATAAAATCGCATTAAAGAAAGGCTATTTAAGGTTTCTGGTTACTTCGACTCTTTTTTATCTTCCTTCTTGTCTTTTACAAGCTCAACCCGGGGCATAGCTATTGGCGGCGGAAGCTTGACTTGGTGCGAAAGCGGGATTGCCTGTAGGAAGGCAAGCTCCAAAATCCTATTCATAACCGTGATTCTTATTTCGTCTTCTTTTATTTCCTTGTCCTTCTTCCACGCTGTCACGAGCTCATCAAGCTCCTTTTCTGGGGCAGCATAATAAATCACACCATCGAGCACTATTTGGCCTACTTTGTCACCATAACTCGCGGTAAATTTGAACTGTATGCCTGCCAGATTGCGCCTCTCGCCGGCGAACCCAAACTGGCCCCTAGTTATATCAACTATTTCTGGCCGGTTTTCTATTTTCATCTTGGCCTGCCAGCCAGTCCGCTCTGCTACGATTTTATTCAATTGCTCGCCTATAATTGTGCCAACCATTTAACTGCGAGAACTGTCTTATTTATAAACTTTGGGGCATATAAAATCATATTGGCAAATAAAGCGCGCGTACAATGCTCATTGCGAAGTTAACCGCAAACCACCCAATCAGCAGGCCCATTACTGCGCCAATGGCAACGTCCTGCAGATAGTGTCTCTTTAGTCTAATCCTTAGATAAGAAATCAAAATTGCCAAAGCACCCATGAGAATATAAACCCAAACGCTCGCAAAAAAACTGCCTAAAATAATTATGTAGGAAAATATCCTTCCGGCGTGCAGGCTCGGGAAGCTGGACGCGTCGATTTTAGACAGCCACGACTTGCCAGCCGCAGTCTTATCCGGCCTTTGCTCAAACCAGAACGTCCGAATCAACGCCACAATTATGTAGTTCAACGCAAGGGCGCCGGCAATCTGATAGAACAGCAAAAGCTTGCCCGCTGCCAAAGCAAACAACGCAACGGCAATGCCGAGTGGAATGCCTCCAAAGGCCGATGTATCCTGTATTCTTTCTTGCCAGCTCATATTGAAATAGCCCCGATCGGATTCGAACCGATGTCCCAAGCTGTCTTTTACTACTAACGCCCTGCGGGATTTTAATCCCGCCTTTTTCTTTGGGGGTTTCGTAGAGACCCTTTCTTTTGGAAAAAGAAAGGGGATGTACCCAGAGGCTTGTATCCTTGACCGCTGGACGACGGGGCTATGCTTTACAAGAAAAATAAGGATTTATAAATGCTATTAATTAATCCAAAACGTGGGCCCGTAGGCTAGCCTGGATATCGTAGACACGGTCCGCGGGATCTGTGTCTTCGACTCAGATAGACTGGCCGCTTGCGGTCTTCAAGTAATTGAAGGCAAACAGCGGCTGACCGGGGTTCAAAATGAACGAAGCTCATTTTACGAGAACTTTGTTCGATGTAAATCCTCGCGGGCCCGCTTAATTATTTATTCTTCCTCTTTATCGCCGACGGACAGACAATCTGCGCCAGATTAAACTGCGAATTGCCGTTCTGGTAGTACGCAGCAAATTCAAACCAGTAATCGTTAAAACTGCCAACGAGCCGGCCATCGCCGCGATAGTACCACGGCTGGTTACGTGCCTTATTGCGCATAGATATTATTAGATAAACTAAACCACCCTCATCGCGCATGCCTTTTAAATCAAATTTACTAGGC
>JAHFKX010000083.1 GCA_023245115.1 Candidatus Woesearchaeota archaeon | reverse complement strand
ATAATCATGCCATTGCTGTTCCAGCGCGGCTCTGCTGCCCGGCTGCACGGCCTGCTGCTGGCTGGCCGGTTTTCCCAGGCTCGGGCCTACTGGTCCCTTCGGTTTCCTGCTTACCGGCAAATTTATTCTAACTGCGTATATGATAGCACCAAAAATTCCTGCCAGAACCGCAATTACCACTGCTGCAGTTTTTTTATCGGCCGTCCTAAGAGCAGCAAACGCACCAGTTATGCCTTTATTTTCACTTTTCGGCTCAGCATTTGCTTTTACTTCCTGATTTTGCTCTTGCTGCTGCGCAGCCGTTTCAGTTTTAACTTCCGGCTTAACTGCTGGCTCAAGAACAGCGCTTAGTGTCTTGCCAAGATATGTAATAGTTATCTCTGCCCCAAGAGTTTTAATATCCCTGCCGCTTGAGTTCCAGGCTACTGAAACTGATTTAACACCGCCTGCTGGAACAGAAACTTCCTCAGACTTAACGGTATCAATTATTACGCCGTCAAACTTGATTTTAAATTCAGCTACTGCACTTATTGCCTCAACCCAGGGATTATTCATCTCCACGATGAACTCTGCCCTGCCATCCGGCGACTGAAAAACCGAAGTATGGGCTACCTCGAGCTTTGGCAGGCCGACCTGAAATAACGCAGACTCCTTTGCTTCTTCATTATCGTACGCAACAACAAGCTTAGAATCATATTTTCCAAGCGCGGTCGGTTTCCACGTAGCAGTCATGGTTGCAGAATTTCCGGCGCTTATGTTGCCAGCAGTCGTAAGCGGGACTGCAATCACAAGCGCACCATTTTGATAAATGCTGACAGTTCCGGACAAAGATTTTATTTCTGCTTGGCCAGAATTTTTAACAACTGTGCTAAACCCTGCCTGCCCGCCAATCGTCTCCGGGCTTGTTGCAGTATATGAAGTCACAATCGCAGATTTAGACTGCACCTGCGCTGGCTCTTGATAGTTTATTGTTACGACGCGCATCTCGCTCTTGGTGTTATTGGCATAAATCAAAAAAGTATAAGTACCATTATTCAAATTTGAAACATCACGCACCCACGACTTATTGCCGCCAGTCATCGAAAGGTTCTGATACTGCAGTATGCCAGTCAAGTTAGATATTAATGTTAATATCGGATTATAAGTTATTTCTGAAAATGTTGCATTAACTGTAAACCCGCGCGCGGCCAGTGTAGACTGATTAGCCGGCGTCGGCGAAACTAAAGTTATATTTGCCAGCGGTACCTGAACCTGCGGCTGCGGCTCTTGAACTGCCTGCGTAGTTATTGTCCTTTGCTCTGAGCTGGCAGCTCCGGCGTAAACTCTGAAGGTGTGATTGCCAAAAGTTAAATTCTCATCAGACCACCAAGTTGTGCCATTGCCAATTATAGATTTGTTTACACTGTCAAGCTCCAGCCATGCCACTGCGGGCAAGCTTAGCGCTGCTTTTATTGTAAAATTACTGCCGCTAACTAATTGGTAATTGTCTGGTGTCGGCGGGATAAACGTTATTGTTTGCACAATTTTTCCATAATAAATTTTATATATGGTTTGTGTGGTTTCGTTTGAATCCGGAGCATAAATTAAATTGTTAAAATTAACAACCGCGCTTATGCACTGACCATTCTGCACGGTTTCAAACTGCGTCGTGAAATTAACCGCCAAGCCATCCTTTTGTACAAGCAGCCCGTCTATGCAATTCTGTGGCCGGAAATTCCCGAAAACTACTAAATGCGAAACTGCCTGCATAGTGGAATTAACATTCAGCTCTGTAACTGCCTCCCACTCGCTGCCGCCGGCCGCAAAAAATCCAGTAAGCCTCGGTCCCGTAAAAACGGCTATGCCTGTGAAAAATACAACCAAACCAATAAGCGCAACGATAGCAATTAAATTCGGTTTTGAATCCGGCAGAACGCTGGAAATTACCTCGCGCCGCCAGCCACTCCTTGCCAGCCTGCTCTTCAGCTCGCTTTTTGGAATTCCGCTGGCCAGCGCCCCAGAAACGTATGCCCTAAGTCGTTCTAAATTCCTCTGCCTCTTGTTTCTCGGATGAATAGGATTTAGCAAGGCCAGTCCTCCATTTACAGATGAAAACGGACATATTTAAATGTAATGTTTATGGCTCTATATTTGTTCGACAAGTGAGTTTCTGCGAAACACTTATAAGCCACCGTTTGATTTTAGCGGAGTTGGAGGAATGGCAGAGTGAAAACGTATATTTCGGGCCTGCACTTGCATGGCTTCAAGTCTTTCGGCAAAAAGACACAGCTGGAGTTTGGCCCTGGCCTGAATGCAGTCATCGGCCCAAACGGCTCCGGAAAATCAAATGTGCTGGACAGCCTTTGTTTCATACTTGGCCGTATGTCTTCCAAGGATTTACGGGCTGAAAACTTCTCCGATTTAATTTTCAAGCGGAAAGCAAACACTGCCGGCGAAGCGGACACTGCCATAGTTCTGGACAACTCTGCGGGCGTTTTCCCAAGTCCTGAAAAACTGATAGAAATAAAAAGAAAAATTAAAAAAGACGGCGGTACGCAGTACAAAATAAGCGGAAAGAATTCAACCAGGGGCGAAGTTCTTGAGCTTCTTTCGCTCGTTCGCGTGCATCCTGAAGGCCACAACATAATTCTGCAGGGCGACATAGCCCACTTTGTGGATATGAAACCGCTCGAGAAGCGGCAGATAATAGAAGAAGTTGCCGGCATCGGCGTCTATGAAGAGCGAAAAAACAAGGCCCTATCTGAACTTACCAAAGTCGATGACCGGCTGAAAGAAGTTAGCATCATTCTGCGTGAGAAAGAAAACTATATGAAAAATCTTGAAGAGGAAAAAAAAGGCGCCGAACGCTATAGGAGTATGCAAGCCGAACTGAAAGGCCTGCAGGCAGCCGAACTAAAACTCCGCATGGACTTGGCAAATGCGAGAAAAAACAAAACGCTTGCCGAAGTAGAAAAGCGCGAACAGGCAATAACTGACTTAAATCTTGAGATTGACATAACTAGAAAAAAAATAGAACAATTTAAGGACAACATTGACAAACTTGAGCATGAAATTCAAAAAAAGGGCGGCGAGGAAGCACAGATCCTGCAAAAAGAAGTAGAAGCGCTCAAAGTTTCTGCGGAAAAAAGCCGAATTTTAGTATCAAACTCGCAAACAGAACTGCAAAAAGCAGAAACAAGAAAATCTGAATGGGCACATGCACTCACAGAACTTGAAGCAAAAATCAGTGAAAACGAAAAAACACAGACCGAGCTGGAAAAAGAACTTGCTGGCCTGCGCAAGAGGGAAGAGTTATCAAAAAAAGGCGAGTCAGATTCTGAACTCACTGAGCTTGAAAACGAAGCTAAAAAACTTGACGAAGAACTAAAAGAGTTAAACGCAAAACGGGAAAAAATAAATACGCAGTATTATCAGTCACAGTCAAGCCTCAAAATACTGGAGCACGAATTAAAAACTGCAGAAGACGAACTAATAAAAACTGAAAAAGAAGAGGAAAAATTTTCTGATGTTAAAAATGCAAAGATTAAATTTAAAAAAATATCTGAAGAAATTTCCGCGCTGGCAAATCGTGATTCCAAGCTGGCTCTGGAAAGCGGTGAGCTTCACAAAGACCTGATAAAAAAAGAAGAAGAACTAGCAAAGGCGCGCGTGCATGCAAGCTCTGTTTCTGAAATACTTCAGCGCGACCAGGCAATTAGGGAAATTTCCAAAAAGAGATTACCGGGTGTGCTAGGAACAGTCGCCGAACTCGGAAAAGTTGACAAGAATTATGCAGAAGCCATGAAAATTGCTGCCGGCGCCCGCATGAAAAACGTAGTCACAGAGTCAGTGGATGTAGCAATAAAATGCCTGCAGGCGCTCAAAGACGCAAGGGCCGGCACTGCCAC
>JAHFKX010000020.1 GCA_023245115.1 Candidatus Woesearchaeota archaeon | reverse complement strand
CCATAGCTTGCCCAGCCACATCGGTCCTGCATTTTCATAAAAGCCAACTTGCTTTAAAATCTCATCCGCTTTTTTCGCCCCAGATTCTACCTGCAAGTAAACTCTCATGTAGTGCTGCGTTGAGTGGCAGAAAATCGGAGTTAACGCGATGTCATACTGCGCCCCGACTTCAATTATTTTTTTCAGTAAAATACGAATTCCGATTTCGTGCATCAGCTCGTTATGCAGCGGAATCGCACCATAAATTCTCCTGCAGGCATTTACATTCACTCCGCAAAGATTCGCAGTATCGGTTGCAGTAACTGCCAGAATTCCACCCCGCGGATTCAGTGCTTTAACTGCCGCATCAAGGAAAGGAACGGGCGTGCCGAACGGATCAATGTCCATGTAATCAAAATAAGATTTTGGATTAATTTTATATTTAATTGCCAAAAACTCATGCGCCCTTAGGTTAAAAATTTTCAATTTTGTTTTATTATGTGTTGCATTCTTTTTAATTAATTTCACTGCCACTGGATTCGCATCGTTCGCGTAAATATTTTTTAATTTTACCTCTTTTGCAAATCGTACTGCACGAACGCCGGTTGCAGAGAGGAGGTCGAGCACTTGTGCATCTTTTTTTAATAATACTGACGCAAGCAGTACTGATATGTCGCGATTAATAATTTGGGCAGGATTATAAAACGCAGGGTTTTTTGCAAGTATTTTCTCTACTTTTGGTACAGCTAACTCAATCGCGCCTTCTTTTACGCTCACGAGTTTCATGTTTATGCAATAGTAACTCGGGTTTATTAATGTTCGCTTCGGAATAATGATATAACATAAAAGGAGGTAGACATATGCTAAATGTAAAGACGTGGGGCTGGATAAAGTTAATTGCCAGCGTGATAGCGTTTTGGTGGGCCTTCGGAGTAATAAGAGTAACTGGCGAATGGATGGGCTTAGCCGGCGCAGTTGCGTTATTAGCGGGCGTTAAAATTATCGGCGGGCTTATAACGGTTACCGGAACAAAACTAAAATAACAAAAACTCGCCGCTCGCATCTAAGAAAAAATCTTATGGGATTTTCTCTGGTTGCGATGCTTGCCTAAATGGCGAGTCCAGAGGAAAAAGCATAGCTTTTTCCTTGGCCGAGGAAATTCTATAAGAATTTCCTCTGGTTTTGACTTGTTAAGCGTACTATGTGAAAAAATTCCATTGGAATTTTTCTATAAGCCCTGCGCGTAACAATAAGCAAACGCCTTGGCGGTTTTCAGTTTTTTCTTTAATATTATTTACCAAAGTAATGTTTACTCATAGGTCTACGAAAAGCTCGCCATTTTTTTCTATTATTTTGTAACTTGTTTCGTCCTGCTTCGGTGGGCCGCGAAGGCACTTACCAGTCGTCACATCAAATTGCCCGCCATGCCATGGGCACGTGACAATATTTTTTTCCAGAATGCCATCCCAGAGTGGACCGCCGACGTGCGTACATAGTCCGGAAATACAATAAAATTTTCCACCAACCTTGAAAACTGCCAATTTTTTTCCGTTTACAGTGAAGAGCTTGCCCTTGCCTGCTGTAACGTCTGACGCTTTTCCTAATTTGAATTCAGCCATAATCTTATCAAAAGACAGAGTTATTTAAACTTTTTCCCACTCGATATTGTTTTTATTGAGAACAGAAATTATGTTTTTTCTTTGCTCTCCAGACAATCCTTTGTGTTCAACAAAAACCTTATCTGGTTTTGGAAGAGTTTTGTTAATCAACTGCAAAATAACTTCTTCGGCCAGATTGTCTGCTGCATATTTTGGGCAGATATGGCCGAATGCAAATCCCTCAGTAAAAAGTTTTTTTGTAAAATGCGGGCAGTAATGCCCACCACCAAACCCCACTGCAACCCGAACCGCAAGGGGGCTCTGCCCCCTTTCAGTTTGAGGGTCTTCCTGACAAACAAAGCCCGCTGGTTTTGTTGTACAACAAAATTCTCTTGAATTTTGTTTGTTTCCCCCATGCACCATCTCCGATGGCGCGGTTTTAACTAATTTCTCAATTACTCTTGAGGCTGCCTCGCAAGCCACCAAGTCGTTCCACTCTTTTTCTGTCGAGCCAACTTCAACAAATAAAATTGGCAAATCAAGCGTAGGGCCATGATGCGTGGCTTCAATGCCAACAACATAATCTTTTAGCTTTGGGTTTTCCTTTTGTAGCTTTGCATATTCAAGGACTGCTGCCCGCTGATAAAGTGCCGGCGCGATTGATAGTGTACTGGCAGAACCGCCATATGAAATATCATTGCCAAAGTTTCCAGTAAAATGCGCGTTTAGCATCGGAACCTTTGCACCGGACTTATGAGTTGACGCAACAATTATAATTTCTGCATCTTTTATGCCTTCCAAATCTTTTTCCAAATCTAAAACGTTATTTTTAGTTCTAATTACTTCGACATTTGCACGAAACTTCATGGCCTCAATGAATTTGCCAATGTTCCTGCTTGCCTCATTTGCTTCGGATATGACTATATATTTCATAGCACAAACACTTTTATATCTGCTTAAAAAACTATGCACCATGAAGCTTAAGGTAGGAATTACTGGCTCACATGGCACTGGCAAGACTTCTCTGGCACATTCGCTGGTTGGCCATCTAAAGGAACTTGGCTTTAACGCAGGTTACATCCGTGAATTCGTGCGGGACTGCCCGCTACCCGTCGGGACAGAAGCAAAAAATTCGGCGACGGCGCAGGCATGGGTACTGTGCAGGCAATTAACGGAAGAGCTTGAGGCGCTGCAGAAATATGATATTTTAGTTTGCGACAGGACAGTCATAGATAATTATGCATATTTTTTGTGGAATCTGCGCAATGGCAAGCTTGGTGATGATGCCCTGCAAAATATCGCAAACAGTATTTTTAATAATTGGGCAAATACATACGATTTTATTGTAAAACTGCCAGTCACTGTGCCGCTTTCTCCCGATGGATTCAGAAGCACGGACCTCAGCTGGCAAATGGAAATTGACAAAATCATTGATGAAGTTCTAGCAATAAAAAACATTAAATATCACGTAATAAAAATAGCTACGAATTATGTGCGTGTTGATGAAATACTTAAAGTACTTAATATATCTGTCCTGCAAAAATTGGATTCAAAAAAGGCAGCAGCGGAAGTTGGCGATTAGCTAAGTCCTAGTCGCGCCCTATACGCGTCTCTCAAAATTTTCCTGAATGCCGTGAACTCGAGTTTGTTCTGTCTGAAATAAACACCATCGTTGCGCAGCTCATATGCCTGGCCATCAACAATGGCAGTTACGGAATCTAAGGCTTGCCATGCGATTTTGCGGCCTGCTCGCATACCGCTTTTTCCGACGTCTGTCTTTTCAACAATATTAATTTCACCTTGCACACCGTAACGCAGGCATTCTAAATATGCTGCACGCAGGCTATCAGCCATAAAATCCATTCGTTTTGGTGGCTCGAAAAATTCTGCGATTTTTGTAATAGCTGGGCACGACGCACGCAATGATGGCAGCTGTGTGTATGGGCAGGCTTGACCACTAATAATCGGACTACCTGTAGTCATCAAGTCCAGCGCGTGTTTTATCCTTACGAGTGGCTTGTCAAGAACGAAAGCTAATTCTGAAAAAGACATTCCTCGCTCTCTTAAAAGCGACATTATTGGTTTTATTAAATGATTATCGCCCTGTTCATACTCGGCGTTGTGCGTTAGAAAATAAATTGTTTTTGCAGTCTGTGCCGCCCGCTCGCTTATGCCGTGTTCCCACGTGTACAACGCATTTTGGTCGGCCTTGAAAGTCTTTATTTCTTCCAGTTGCTCGCTTGTCAATCCCTGTGCCTTATCGATTAAAGCATCAAAGAGGCTGCCAAGGCGTTCTGTCTTAAACATCTGCCGCAAAAGCGGATATCTCAGTGCAAAATCACCTATCAAATCCGGGCGTTCTAAAGTGATTGGAGCAGAATATGTTTCTACAGCTGCTTTTAGTAACTTTACTTTGTCGTAAGTCGTGTAGAGATATAATTCACCTTCGTCCAGCGTATCTGGAAACGCTTTCCATGCTGCAAGGACCTGTGCCGGCACGGAAAATTCACCGACACTTACCTGCACATTTTCTAAGTACATCGGCCTGACAGTCGTGACGTTCTCACGCTCCACTGTGCCAGCTTTTGTTCTAATTTTTATTGGCGTTCTTATTTTTGTTGGTGGATCTTTATTTGTTTTGAGGGGCAGCCTATCACGTACAATACTTCTTACTGTGCTGGCCTCTGCACCAGTGCCATTAATTATTTGCATAACATATAATTTTTGTTCTGTTGGATGCTCAACAAAAAATCTGACAATGTAGCCAAGATATTTTGTATGATTTATCGCGCCTTCCTCTGGCTTTGGTTTTGGTTCGGCTGGCACTATCAATACTTTGCGGGTTGTCTTTGGCGGCATGTGCGCGCCATCGATATCTTCTTCCACGTCTAATGGCATTTGGCTTGGCTGGCCTCTGCCGCGATAAACCAAACCCAACGATAATAATGCCTCGAGGCCAGATATATTTCCAAGCAGTGCTTCAACTCCCGACATGCCTTGCACAACCAGTGTTTGATAATTTTGTTCCAAAATTCTTCTTGCATCAGGATTATTTACTTTATCTATTCTTACTTTAAGAACATCCGCTCTCTCCTGAAGCCTTTGCCTTAATTCCGCATAAAGCTTATCTAAGTCCGACAGCTTGCCTGTAGAGCCTTGCTCTGTCGAGCCTTTGCTGGAAGAACCGTTCGCCATGAGTTTGAATTAACTGTTCGAGTGCTGCTGGGTCAATTGATCGTGATTTTCCTTTAGCTGTTACTGCCGCAGAAAGTTCCTGATGCCTGCCCCACGTAAATCTTGCTACATGATTTGTTCGTAATGGATCGTATTGTAATTGCCCACCGGATATTTCTTCCGGCAGCGGAATTATATATTGGTTTATGTTGCTCATATCTACCTGATGGTCTACGGTAAATCCAAATCTTGTTGCTGCGTGTACTGCCGCGCCAAGCGTTTCGTACTGGCCGGCAAAGTACTGGAACGAATCCGGGCTTGGCTGATACTTTACAAGTTTGATGATTGGTTCGAATGCTGGCCAGCTAAGCAGCCACTTGAAGTAGCCAACTGTTTTATTTTTAACAGTAACCTTTTTTCTGTTTTTACCGTCGCCACGCAGCCTATTTAGCGTTCCATAAAGTTCAGACGACGTTGTAAAATAGGTATCTTCTAATAATTAACCTGTGGTTGCGCCGCCGTGGCGTAGGTTTGTTAGCGAATGCAAAATGTGCGGCACTTTCGTATTAATTAGTTCCGCACCCCGACGTTCTAATTTTCTTCTGTATGCTTCACTGAAACCCTGCCGTTTTAGTAAAGCTGGATTTTGCCTGATATCAATTGCGGGATTTATTGCCATGCCTAAATCTGTTAAAATCCACATGCCCTGCGAAGGCTGGCGAGCGGACTTCTGCTCGTATCTTAATTCGCGCTGAAGCCTGTGGACAAGAACCGGAGCGCGTGCACTGCTGAGTGCATTCTGAAGCCTTGCTGCAATTCGCAGATGTATATTTTCACCCATCTTTGCGCGACACGATAATTACCGGGTTCTTTCCTCCCTTTCCTGCATCAAAAGCAAATGATATTTTTCCAATATCTTGCGGGAATTGTTTTGCAGCTATCTCTCTTATTGCAGACGCTACTGCATCACCACGCATTAAAAGTGTGCCTTCCGACAGGCCGGTCATGTTCATTAAATCTGCTGTTGTTATTGCCGCCTGCATGCCAAATTTCAGGCACATTCCGACGCGATTTTCAATAGTTTGCGGGTCGTGAACTTTAATTCCCTCTGATTCAGTAAGTGCTATTTCAACTATGCCGCTTTTTCTTAGGCCATGCGCCATTTTTTTGACAGTGTCTGTATCTGTGTGCAACGCCATTGCGGCGTCTTCTACTGCAACTGGCTGGCCTTTATGGGCGCTACAAATTCCTACGAGTATCTGCCATCTGCCAAATGCGGCATTACTTACTCCACTAGGAACAAAAACGGGCTTGCCACCCAGCATTACTTTTTTTATGTCTTCGCCAAGGAATGGTTCAATACTGGAGCCATTCATTATCTGACCAATGAGTTGTTCGCTAACAGGTATATTATGGTCTTTCCAAAATCTGTCTAGTTTTTGCATAGTTGCCCTACGCTCTTCTGATGTTGGCCCAACTGGCTTTTCTACTTCCTGAACTGGTGCGGGCGTTGGCACGGGTATTAACACAACTGGTTCTGCTGGCGGAGTTGATACTAATGGTAATACCGATACGGGTTGCGACAATCCTTCGAATAATGACAGCACATTAGAAACTGGATTTGCTTGCACTCGGCTGGCCTGTGGCACGACTGGCGCGCTTGGCACTGGCGCAGCAGCGGCACTAGTAATATTTTGTGGCACTGCGTATTTCTCTGCAAGCAACTGGATTCCCTTTTCAGTCAGCCCGCAGTACATCATCTTACTGCCTTCCACATATGTTAGTATGCCCTCCCGCATGAATTTTGCCGTGACTTTCACAAGCGCGCCCGCACTAACAGTACCAAGCATTTCTGTTAAATCAAACCTGCTAAATTTCTTGCCTTCCCTGCCAAGCAAAAAAGCAGCATATTCCAAGCGGTTGGCTATGCCATACTTTTCTAAAAATTCTTTTGCTATTACTGGGAGCGGCATCGGCTGGCCTGCGATGCGATGCACGTATCTCTCGTTGAACAAAGCACCCAGGGCTTTACGGCCCTTTTCTGTTAGTTTGTATTTGCCATCTGCGCCATCAGCCCTCTCAAGCCAGCCATTTACTTTCACCATGTGATAAATAGTTTCGTGGGCAGAACCCCTCTTGTCTTCAGAAACAAACTTATCAATTTGCGCCCTTGAGATTATGTTACCTTCTTTCTGCAAGTCGTTAACATACAATACATACATTGCTATTTTTGAGCCTTCATCAAAGTTCATGAGAACTTTTTTATCAAACTCTGAAAATAAAATTTCTGGCACTGCGTTTAGTGCATCTTCAAGCGAGTTTAGCTTTACTCCCTGTACGGAGGCTGGCTCGAGACCGCCGGCTTCATCCGGCGATGCAGCGGCCTTCTCCACGGGCATTGCTATTTCGAAGTTCTTGCCTGCCTCGGTCAGCTTGTATGTAGCAAGGCCTGTTTTTTCTATGAGGCTAGCTTGAATTAAATTATATATTACATAATGCAGCCTATCGCGATGAACACGTGGAAGAACAAACATTAATTCTTTTGTATTTAGCTCGCTCTGGCCATGAGACATGAAAGTATGCATAGCCAGCATAACTAATTTTGGTGATGGCAATTTTTCCGCAGCTTTTATATCGAGGCCGATGCCCAACGCATACTCTTCGGCAGTTTTTTCTAAATCGAGCAATCCAAATTGGCTTGCAAGCTCTGCCACCTGAAAATCATAAACGGCTATGCCAATGCCTTTCAAATATTCCTGCGCGCCTTTAAGATTTCTTCCGCCTTCGAATGCCTTTCCTATTACGCCTTTGGCAACGTCTTTGCCGAACGTGTCTGTGTGAACATAATAAACGTTGAATATGTTTTGCCAGCCTTCATCGTTCAACGCCTTACCGACTTTATCGCGGCTAGTTTCGTATATTTTTGCTAACTCGTTAGTTGTTGCCGCGCGGTCTTTTGGAAGCGCAGTTATATTTTTCCTTACGACTGAAATTGCGGGCCCTGCGGCTCTAGCTGGCTTACCCGAAGGCGCAACAATTTCTTCAAGGTCTTCGATGGGGGTAACTGGCGATGCTATGGCCTGCTGTTCAAACTGTGAGTAGAGCGCTGGAAAATCTTTTAGCGCTTCTTTTGCTTTGGCCAGCCCCAGAACGTACTGCTCTTGCCTACGGGCGTACTCCTCAACCGCCGGCCTGTGCTCTTCCAGCCATTTTCTTTGGCTGGCTAGCTCTTCGAGCTTCGACAATACATTAGCTGGGTCAGCGAGAGCATCTGTCATAGTTTGCCATATTACATAAGGTTTTTAAGCCTTTCGTACGAAGCGCATTGCACGGCTAATGTTTAACAACAAACAGAAAACGTTAATAACAATTGTCTACAGATGCAGTATGAGTTATGGCAACACGTGAGCAGGCAATTGAAGTTCTGAAGAAATGCGAAGATCCGGAGCTGCACATAGACGTATGGACGCTTGGATTAATTTACGACCTACAAATTCGCGCAAACGATTCTATCTACATAAAAATGACGCTAACTACGCCATTCTGCCCGTACGGCGATGCGCTGATGGGCGAGATACAGGAAAAATTAATGAAACTCGACGGAATAAAGGGCGTTGAAATCGAGCTGACGTTTGAGCCACCATGGAAGCCGAGCGATGAATTAAAGGATATGCTCGGCGTTAATTAGGCGCATTTAGCGGTTCGGACTGACCAGCAGATTTATAAAGCCTTCGCAATATTGAAATGAATGGCTGAATCAACACCTAGTTATGAAGTTCAACAATATCAGAATTTACTGACCACTTGGCAGGCCGCGTATACTAAGCACGAGCAACTTTTCGGTGAGTGGGAAAAATCGGTCGGCGTGGATAATGAAAAAGCATCTGGGCTGGCAAAGCTGATTGCACAGTGCAGGACTGAAGAGGATTCTCTAAGCGACCTTATTGTGCCACATGTTACAACTATATCCAGTGATCCTGCGGCTTGCGAGGAATTTGCAAAACTTCATGGCTACTCGCCGGAAAAAGGCGATATAACAATGTTTGTTAACAAAATTTTAGTAGAAGCGGCCGTCGTGCTGCGCGGAAAATGCAACGAGCTGGATGCCCGTGAGATTGCTGTTCTGGGCGACAAAAAACTGATGTGTCCGAAGGACATAATGCCTGTTACATACATGCCTGCGGCGCAAAAAATTAATGCGGAGGAAAAAGCCGCAACTGACCCGTACATACGATAAGTTTTTATACTAGTTAATTATTTTTAGTACATGGCTACCGCTGACTTCGCTTTAAGAGAATTGAATAAATTAAACCAGAATTTGTTGCGCTTGGGACAGGAATTTGCAAGGCAACCGTCCGCAGCAATAGCTAACAGGGCACTTGCAACGATTAAATTACAGAGGCGAACAATTACGTCTGTTCCGGAGTGGGCTAGCAATCCGTCATTGATGCTGGCGCTTGAAAACACAAATCCCAGCTATTCTGCGTGGGAATTTAAGTTAAATGGGCTTACTAGGTTGCGTAGGCGATAGGTTTTTATACTGCACACACGCCAAGGCTGTATGGTCACGCCCGCTGTTGCGTTGGAAAGACTCAATTGGTTAAATAAACGCTTACTTGCGCTGGAACGGGATTTTTCCAGAACACCAACAAAAGCAATTGCGGAAAAAGCACTTACACTTGTCGCGACACAAAAAAGTTTTATACGATCAGTGCCAGAACATGAGTTTAATCCCATATTTGTTGGTTACATGAACGCTGCAAATAATTTACACTTGCATTGGAGTGTGCGACTAAGGTCAGCCAGATAACACCATAGTTTCTTCTTTGCTTAAAAATCTCAACTTGCCGAGCGATGAACTAAAAGACACGCTAGGCATTATGCGAACCTAAAATGAATCTTCTAACTGTACTAGAGTTTCATGAGCTAGGTGCGGTGCCAAGACAGTGACTAGTGTTTGGGCACGTTTTTGTCGACTATCCAAATAGAGGTAAGAAGCAACAGAAGCTATAGCTACTAATGCAGTGAAAATGTAGCCCTCAGTTGCTATAGATGAAATTATAGCTCCAGCTGCAGAGCTACCTGCTAAAATTTTAATTTTGCCAGTGGTGGAGATATCCCATAATGCGTGTTCATATACTTCTGCGAGAGATTCTTGTAGTATTTTCATTTGTTTCGTAATTAATAACGATATGGTCTTTTATAAACCTTTCGGTCAAGTAGATAATTGCATAATTTCTTTTTCTGTTAGAAATCTCCACTTGCCGAGCGGCAACTCTCCCAATTTTAAGCTACCAACTGAAACCCTTTTCAGCGCAATGACTTTGTGGCCGACTGCTTCCAAAGTTCGACGAATTTGCCGCTTTTTGCCTTCTGAAATTTTTATCACGAGAACTGAATATTCTCCGCGGCCCAAAACACGGATAGTCTTGAAATGTGAAAGATATTTTACTTCTTTGCCGTCCTGCTCAGCCACAACCTGCACGCCACGCAGGAGCTTGCCGATTTTTTCCTCTGTTATTTTTCCCTCGACTTTTGCGATGTACGTTTTGTTTATTTTCGCGCGCGGGTGAATTATTGCGTCTGCGAATTGGCCATCATTTGTAAACAGCAACAAGCCTTCGCAATTCAAATCCAACCGGCCAATGTTAAAGACTGAATTAAATTCTGCCTCGCTTAGTTTTTTTCCAGCAGCTGAAGACTGGCGCAATAAATCGTAAACTAATTTTCTGCCCCTCGCATCAGATTTCGCAACTAAATAATCTGCCGGCTTGTTCAGCATTATGTAAAGCCGATTCTGAACAGTTTCTACTTCCCCACCGATGAATGTGATTTTATCTTCCTTTGGGTCAATCTTTGTCCCGAGAACTGCGGGCTTGCCATTCACAAACACCTTGCCTGCTTTGATTAGCTCCTCTGCCTTACGCCTTGACGATGCAAGGCCTGCACGGGCGAGATGGGCTTGGAGACGGACTTCTGCCATGCAAAAAAAGTTGCACAGAAGGTTTATAAACTAGGTTCTACAGCAAACAGTTATGGAAACCGATTTGAAAGAAACAAAAATGAAAAATATTTGTGATAGTCGGGACTCTCTTTATCAAACGTTTGCTTAACTTTTCTCTCAGT
>JAHFKX010000082.1:1808-4013 GCA_023245115.1 Candidatus Woesearchaeota archaeon | reverse complement strand
CTGCATCATATTCTACGGTAGTAAGGGCTGCTAAAAGCCTAAAAATAAATACGGAAGGCAAAAGCGAGGCGCAACTTAAACAGGAAATTTTAGACAGACTAAAGCGCCCCGAGCCACTTGAGCCAGCAGCAACACCGCACTTAGAAGAATTATTGCACGAAACGCGTAAAGAAAGATGGTCTCGCGAAGCGCGCGAACAAATCGATAAAAATACCCCTGTTGAAAAAGTTAAAAAAATACATGCTTATGAAAATAATTATCCGCCATTGCCAATAATCGACACGCCGACATTAGCGGAAATAATAGAACGCAATGGTAAAAAATATGTAAAAATCATAGACGCAAGCGGCACGCATTATTATAAACGAGCAGACGGCATAAACACGAATAACTGGACACTCGTGGACAGGTATAACGCCGCCCTTGAAAAAAGATTCACATATGCAGTAACGTCAACCAAATTATTACACACCTTGCACCATGTGGATGGAACAGAACCGCATGAAAAAAATATTTGCTTCGTATGTACTTATGATAACAACAAGAAACCAAAAGAACCAAAAAAAGAAAAACAAGATTTTGGCAAGCAAACCAAACGCCGCAAGCATCCTAATAAAAGACATAAAAGACCAGCAGATAATGAAGAGGACTGCGAAGAAGATGACACCTTAGTAACTCCGGTGCTCCGTTACGAATGAGCATGGCATACGAAAATCTTGACGACATTGTTTTTGCATTAACACAGTACGAAGAGCTATTGCAAAAATTCCCGAACGATGTTAAACTTCTCTCTGGCAAGGCCGAAATACTTGAAGGCCTGGATATAAACGACAAAATAAACTTCGGGAACCAAGAAACAGTGGCCATACTTGAACGTGCCAAGTGCTATGTCTTAATTTTAGAAATGTCTGTGCGCGGCTCATCTGAATGGAACAAAGCGCTAAAAAGCAAGCTTAACTTAATAATTGATGCTGATAGAAAAACCGCATTTGTTGCGGCATTTACCAAGTATGACCGTAAGCACTTTGCCTGCGACGTATTAGCCGAAAAAATAAAAGATCGTAAAAACCTCAATGAAGTAGAATATATGTTCGACTGGTTGCTAGAATTTGAACCAAATAACCTATTAAGTGTTCATGGCAAGGCGCTGGCAATCTCTCAACGCAATCTAACAGAAAGCCTAACTTTTTGCGATAATTACATACAAGGGTTTGGCGAAGAGTTCTGGCCATGGTACGTAAAAGGCACGGTCCTAAAATCCATTGGCAGGCACGAAGAAGCGCTAAAATATTTTGCTGAAGCCCAAAACAAACCAAATAAAGTTACCGTGGCTTCCGCTTGGTCGCGCATATATTTTGAAAGCGCGCGGAAAAATATAGTGCCCATGACCGTAGATTGCTTGCTGGCATTAGGGCGGCATGGCGAAGCGATACGCATGGCTCCAAGCAACATTGAAAAGGCAGAAATATGTTATAAAACGCGCGATTACTCTGGCGCAAAAGATTTTGCCGGGCGGGCAATAAATGAAAATCCCAACAATCCAATGGCCCATCAACTCCGCGGGCATGCCTACTATGGCTTAAAAAAATATGGCTCTGCTGCAGATGCGTATGGGGTGTGGGTACAACTGCGTAGCCAAAATGCAGATGCATGGTACTGGCTAGGCGAGGCCACAATGCGAGAAGACCCGTACAAAGTCGAAAATCTTGAAAAAGCAGTACAATGCTTTGAAACCGCCAGAAAGCTCGGAAAATCTAACATACCAGATGGAATGCTAAAACAATTAAATGAAAGAATTAGCGTACTGCACAGCCGATCTGTATTGAACCGGCTTTTTTAGCGAAAGCTTATTAAGTTTTTCTCTAATAAATCTATCATGGTTAAGCTACGAGTGCCTGTTTGCGGCATAGACCAATCCGGAAAGACAGTTTTTATTGCTGCTTTGTGCGACTGGATTGTAAATAATAATCTTGGAGCAGTTATTGAAGGCCGGAGTTACATAGAGCCGCGCATTGAAGCATTTAAACGCGGGTTGCAGATGCCTAAAACCGCTGCCGGCGAGTTTCACCCCATCACAATTTATATTCATCCCGGTGTGATAAGCCCGCTAATAAATAAACCAATAGAACTGCAAATATATGACCTATCTGGCGAGGACTATGCGCCACCGGCACGACCTAGTGATTCTGGCCTGCGGTGGATGGG
>JAHFKX010000082.1:0-1798 GCA_023245115.1 Candidatus Woesearchaeota archaeon | reverse complement strand
CGGTGGAAGGGGCCAAGCCAAAAGTTCATCGAAAATATAACAAATGCCAGCGCAGCTATAACATTGATAGACATAGTGCGCGGACAAAACCGCATAATTGAAAAAAAACCGCGTGAGGCAGTTAAACGAAACATTTTTTGTGAGTTTGATGGTGAGACAACCAGATATGATGAAACCACGGGTAATTTTGTATGCCAAAAAAATCCACGCGAACATGCGTGGCCAGACGCTAAGACAGAACTAGAATTTTACCTGCCGCCGATGCACTGCAGGGAAGACGGCAGCATTGCTCCATTCAACACACTAAGCCTAACATATATCTGCGAACGCAGCGCTCACGCATACGCCCCATACAGCCTTCCTCCGGGCATGATAAACTGGAGCCCAAGCACATTGGATCACGCAGCCCATCAAGGTGCGCATTTCAACGGCGCATTAGATGTTCTATGGGCAAATAGGACTTTCTTAAAAAGATGGCAGCAGCAACAAATACCATTTGCTTTAGCATTTTCAAAGTCAGATGTCTTTTGGTACTTGCCAAAAGAAAAATTAAATAGTCTAATCGACACGTACTTCAGCATGGCTAAAAGCCGAATAGGCCGCGGCAAATATAATGTGTTCGCCATATCATCTACCGGCAACGTAGATATACGCCGTAGCCCGCCACAACCAACTGGTTTTAAAGAATTGCTGGAATATGTTTTGATAAACGCAGCATGATGAATAACCAACTAAGCCGTGAAATATCAGTATATGTTTACCAGCCAGCCAGAGAGATGGATTCAACGGCATATACGCTGTATCATGACTATGGACCGGGCTACAATCCTGATTTTACAAACAACCTGCAAGACATGGTAGCAGAGTCGTTGCGAAAATCCAGCCCATATGAAAACCCGTTTACGGTGCTTCAGCAAAATGGCCTGGCAATAATAATTTACAAATACGACACACATGACAATGCTGTTCCGCCCCGGCAGGCGCACGCTGCGAATATTATTTGTGCAAATAACGCACTCTTTGCCAACAAACGTGGCCTTTCTTACGCAAGCTTATTCGATGTTGCACAAAATCCTGCGATGTTACGGGCATTAGACCTGCCTCGCATTGCAAATACGAGCAAAACAATACTTCGGCAATATATTTCTGGTGAAAAATCCCGCTGGCTACCACAGCTCACGGCTTTAGCAAGTGTGTTAGACGCAGGCCACCATTCAGTCATAAAATGCAATGCCGCTAATTTGCAAAATATAAGACAATTTATTTCTGCGGCGTATGCCCTGCTACGTTATAATGGATATAGTCTACCGTATAAAGAAAAAAACGATCAAGGCAATTGCGCTATTTCCATCGGCCAGCAGTCCATGATAGGCTCGCTTTTAGACAAAACAGTTGTGTTCGACTTTACATACCAAGCACCAAATGTAAAAAGTGATTTCTTCGACGCCATGGCTAACGCAATTAGAGATCAACTTTTTTCGGAAGATATTTTTAGAACAATTTGGTTTTATTACGGATTATCTGACTTTTTCGGGCGTGGAAACGCTATGACATTTGCAAAAACGCATACAGCTATCAGAAGCAAATTTGACGAAGCAATTCGGCATGCAATCAATGAACAAATATTTTCGACTGACGAAAATAAAACAATTGAGCTTTGCTATAAGTTAGCAGATTTTATAGCATACAGGCAAAGCGCAACTGAATTTATTCAAAATTATCGCGGGCAGGGAAGCAATTCGCTGAACAACATGTTAGCAGTTACAGAAGTTCTTGATCATGCCAGTCCTGCGCACCG
>JAHFKX010000019.1 GCA_023245115.1 Candidatus Woesearchaeota archaeon | reverse complement strand
GCAGCACAAGCACATCAAAAGACACTTACACCGCATTCATAGCTCCAGGGGATGCCGCACAATGATTATGTTAAAAATACCTGGAAAACATTCTGCTACGGAGATAATATCAGTCATACTTGTGGTCATGATACTCGTCGCAGTAGCATCAGTAGCAGGCTACTGGATATATGGCATCCAGCAAAGCCAGCAGGGCAGGACAGAACAGGCGCAATCAACACTCATAACTACGCTATCAAGCTGCCTAAACTTTCAAAGCTTTAATTACGACACGCGAAACAAAAAATCAGATATAATATTCGAAAATTGTGGCACAACAAAGCTGGAAGTTGGCGACAACAAAGTTGCGGATTTAGTTTATTTATCTGGTCCAAACGTTGAGCCTTGCTCTTTCACTATCAATAATACGAACTGTCCTTCATGCCCGTTCGTTTTGCAGCCAAAGTCACGCCAAAAATTTTCATTAAGCTGGGACGCTGCGCCAGCCTGCTCAAATCGCATAGTTCGAGGCCTGAAGTATCAAGTATCATTTTTTATTGATCGCCTGGGAACGGGCTCAAAAACCTTTTTGGCGCAGGACGAACCAATATCAAAAGTTTTGAATTTAGCATCGTCGAGCTGCGGCATCGATATTCTGAATAATACGATAGGCACACTTACTCCGTGGGAAGCAAAAGACTCCAGCTACTGCTTCGCATTTAATGCAAATCAAACCGGTTCGCTGGGTGGGCAACTCAAAATAGAAAATATTTCCAGTGTTGGTAGTTGCAAGCGCGTTGAGGTCACGACTGGCTCAGCATCTGGCATCGCACCAATTAACAGGGTGGCATGCACAACAAATTATCATACAGCAAATGTTTTCGCATCACCACAAACATTACCGTCGTGGGGATTATTCCTGCAAAACGACAGTGCAGGCGGCTGCAACCAAACCATACGATACAGCTGGACAGATTGCGGAGATGTTGTCACAAAATCTGTGACCTATCGCGTTGGGACTGGCGTTGTTGGCGACACAAACACGCTTTGTAACGTCACATTCGATCCAACTAGCCTTGGCCAAGGTTCAGACTCCAGCGCAATTACTAATGTAACAAACACAACCCGCACAATATTTGCTGCAGCCTTCATTAACAATGGAACAACCATCGACAACATAACTGTGAAAAATCTAAGCTCAACAAATTGTGCAGACGTAACATTTACTCATTTAGATGGAAATTCCTATGCCTGCGGTGGATCTGGAACTCCTGAAATAAGGCCAACCGCTACAGGTGAATACGGCTTTGATACGGCCATGGGCCCAACAGGCCGGCTCTGCCTGCGGTTTAACTTAACACAGGGCGTAGGGGCTGGCCAGTGCACTGCGAGATTTTTAATTAACTCAACTGCCTGTGGCAATGCGTCAGTTGTAAAAGAATACGCTGTCGGAACCTTCCCGTAAACTAGTATTCCTCGTGAGGCATCTGTCCCAGCCGCGAAATCGGCTGGCGCTTTGGTCGCATTTGGCTTCGCCAAACGCAACAGCCGCCAATCAAAACTCAACTAGTATTCCTCGTGAGGCATCTGTCCTGGCTCGTGCATTCCACCCATCACACCCCTGCCGAGCTTGGAAGCAGAAATAACATCGTCAATTCTCAAAAGCATTATTGCTGCTTCGGATGCCGACTGGATTGCCTGTGTTTTTATTTTGAGCGGTTCAATTACGCCCTTCGCCCACATATCTTCCACGCCGCCATTGATAACGTTGAGGCCAGCCATTGCATCGCCTTTATCGTGCCGGGCTTTTAGTGCTGTCAGAGAATCTATCGGGTCGAGGCCTGCATTTTCGGCAAGTGTTCTTGGAATGACTTCCAATGTTTCTGCAAATGCCTGAACAGCTAACTGCTCCCGACCAGACAAAGTTTCTGAAAACTCGCGCATTTTCTTTGCCAGCTCAATTTCTATTGCGCCGCCGCCGGCAACTGCCTTTCCAACAACTATTGCGGCAATCAAATCACCAATCGCATCAGTCACTGCCCTTTCGACCTCTGCGACTACGTGCTGGGTTCCGCCGCGCAACAAAATTGTTACTGCTTTTGGATTTTTGCACTTTTCAACGAATGTCATGGACTCTTTGTGCAGCTTTCTTTCCTCGACAAGGCCTGCAAAACCCAAATCAGCGGCTTTCATGTCATTGAGGCTTGCAATTACTCTTGCACCTGTCGCCTTTGCAAGGGCTTTCATATCGGATTCTTTTATTCTGCGTGCCGCGTAAATTTCTTTTTTTGCCAGATAATGCTGAACAATGTCATCAATTCCCTTCTGACAGAACAAAACATTTGCGCCAGACTTAACAATAGTTTCAACCATTTGCTTGAGCATTCTTTCTTCTTGATCCAAAAAAGCCTGCAATTGCTTCGGGTCTGCCACCTGAATTTTTGCTTCTGTTTCCGTTTCTTTTATTTCCAGGGCGCAGTCCAGCAGAGCAATCTTTGCGTTCTTCACTGACCTTGGCATGTCTCCGTGAACTTTTTCTTTGTCAATCACAACGCCATCAATTAACTGCGAGTCATCAATCCCACCGCCTTCTTTTTTTTCTATTTTTATATCGTCGCGGTCGATTTCATTTTTTTCAGCGCTTTCTGCAATTTTCAAAACCGCGCTTACTGCAATGTCTGCAAGTTTCTCGCGGGCAATTTCTACATTCTTGCCAGTCATTGCTGTCGTGGCAATTTTTTTCAAAATATCCTTATCTTTAATTGAGATCGGCTTTGCAAGCTCGTTCAAAATTATCTGCGCCTTTTCTGCGGCCTGCTTATAGCCATTAGCGATAACAGTTGGGTGAATATTTTTATCTAAAAGTGCTTCCGCTAGTTTCAAAAGTTCCCCGCCCAAAACAACCGCAGTCGTTGTTCCATCGCCGACTTCATCTTCCTGTACTTTTGCGATTTCAACCATCATCTTTGCGGCTGGGTGCTCTATTTCCATTTCGTCAAGAATCGTAACACCGTCATTTGTAATTACCACATCGCCAACAGAATCAACGAGCATCTTGTCCATTCCTTTTGGCCCAAGAGTTGTGCGGACTGTATCTGCTACAGCTTTTGCTGCGGCAATGTTTGACTTCTGTGCATTTCTTCCTTGGTTTCTCAAAGTGCCTTCCGGCAGTATGAAAATTGGCTGTACTTGTTGGTTTGTCATTTTATCCACCTCACATCAAATTGCAAGATAGTCTTATTATAGAAAGTTTTTTAAGGGTTTTGTATGTTTGCATCGGTATGGCAGTGCCAAGGCTAACTTTTTAACTGACGCCAAAGTAGTAATTCCCAAACAGCAACCTTTTTATTTGCACTTCGAGCTTCACAGTTATGTCATTCAACCTGCCAGTCCTTGGCCCTGAACGCGTAGACTATGACGGCGAATTCGATTTCGAAGAGCTTTACCATCATATTTTTGAGTGGCTCAAATGGCGCAAGTACGACGTAAAAGAAAAAAAATACAAAGATAAAGTGAAAGCATTGGGCCGCGAACTGGAAGTTAAGTGGGCAGCAAGCCGCGACGTTGATGAATACACGCAGCTGCAAATTGAGGTCGAAGTAAAAATTGAAGATTTTACTGACGTAGAAAAAACAAAAAACGGCGAGCGCGTCAAAATGAATAAAGGCAATATGAAAATTTCCGTAAGCGGCAATCTAGTTCTGGACAAAGACGATAAATGGGAATACAAGCCCATGCTTAAGTTTATAAGACGGTTTTATGACACATATGTCTATAAAGGCTCTCGCGAAAAATTCGAAAACAGGGTTTGGTCAGAGGGGTGGGATTTGATAAACGAAATAAAAGCCCTGCTGCATCTTTACGAATATAAATAAAATTCGTCTCTCGAGACGAGTTTTAGGAATGGAAAAATTGCCTTGCAATTTTTTCATAAATAACTATGGAAGCAACATTACTCGACAAGGAAAAAATAGATTTTTCAGGCACGTTCGACTTAGAACGGCTTTACAAGCATCTGTATGACTGGCTGAACTGGCGCGGCTTCGGCCATGAGGAAAAAAAATACAAAGAAAAAGTTAAAGGTGATTCAAAAGATATAGAAATACGCTGGTCTGACGAAAAAGACTATGATGAATATACAAAAATCGTAATAGAAACCGTCTGGCTCGTGTACGGCCTGACAGATGTTGAAGCCAAGAAGGACGGCAAGCCATACAAACTAAACAAAGCAAATCTTATACTGAATGTTACTGCAAAATTCGTAACAGATAAGCAGGGCGTCTGGGCAAAAAACCCAACACTTCACTTCCTGCAGACCTTTTACGAAAAATACCTCTACAAAAACGTGATAGAACAACTGAAATCTGATGTTTGGAGGCTGGGCTGGGAATACTTTAACGAAACAAAACGATTCATAAATGTCTACGCAACTGAATTGTCAAACGTTGGTTAAATCATAATCATGACTGCAAAACGTGACGTACGCTGGGGCCCGCTGATAGCAACAAGTACAGCAATAATTGCTATTTCAGCACTGCTCTACTCCTACAACCAAAAATTATCTATAATTTTACTTCTGGCTGCAATCGGCCTGTGGAGCAGAGTTCCGGCAGGCCTTTCAACATATCTAAATCCGCTGGAAATGATAAGCTTTTTTGGCATAGTTATCGCGCTGTCATACGGTCCGCTCTATGGCTTTTTGTTTTGCATCATTGTATTCCCATTCTCATGGCTGTTCATGGAGGGCGAGTGGCCATACTACCCGCTCAAATGGTCAATAACAATCGCACTCGGCGCGGTAATAGCATATTATTTATTTCCAATCATCGGAAGTATATCAACGCTTGTAACGCTCATGATAATCTGGGAATCGTTTTCTTATACCTTCTTCCTAACGCCACTAATTGAAAGCGACGCATTCATGTTAGAGTTGTATTATGATATTATGCTAATGCCAATTACGATTTTACACAGGCTTATTATATCTGTAATCGGCGGCGAGTTCCTGCACCAGTTGCTGCTATCTGGCTCATCAAAAATTATTTACTTATATCTCTTCGCTGGCGCCTTTGCCTTCTTGCTCTGGTTCGCAAAGGACATCGTAAAAGTTATTGGCGAGCACCTTAACAAATCAAAAGTATTTGACCCAAACCGCAAGGTTGCGATTTCAAACCTGATAAAAAAAACTGGATTTGACTTGGATGAGGCCAAGGGAATATTTGTTGCCGTTTTAGTATTAGCACTTTCACTAACAGCAGGCCAGTGGGGCGCAGCAAAATTCAACGCATTAGAAGGGTTGAAGAATCTTGCAACTGCTATTCCCGTAGTCGCACTCTCCTTTATCGCGCATGAAAAAGCGCATAAGTGGGGTGCACAATTTTACGGTACATATGCAAAATTCAAGCCAGCCTGGCCAATGATGGCCTTCTCCGCAATCATTGGTGTAATAACTGCCGGCGGTGCAGTTATAACAGCAGTCGGCAATTCGGTCGTAACATCTGTAAAACGCATTGGTTTCAAATATCCATTGATTGGCCCGCACACGCAGGCCAAGATAGTTTTGTTCGGGCCGCTTGTTTCACTGTTGCTCGCAATTTTCGCAAAATCTATGATGGGAATTTTCGGGCCATCGCTTCTTTTGAAAGACTTGTTTACATTTAATCTATGGATGACTTTTTTCAATTTAATACCACTAACAATTCCGTACCGATACGAAATGGGCTCTGTAAACCTAATACCATCATTTGATGGCGCGTACATTCTCGGCGGAAACCCGATTCTATACGTTGGCTTTTTGGGGTTCGCAGCTGTTACAGCGCTGGCAATGCTATTTTTGCCCTTCTGGGTTGCAATAATTTTCGGATTCATAGCTGGCTCAGCCGGCTGGGTATGGATGCACTCGGAAGATATTGCGAATTTGCCGAAGGTCGGATAAAAATCAAGCGTGGCAGCAAGCCCTGCCATGGCAGTTATTAAGAAACTCAAAAACAGTATTAACAGGCTTGCCGGCAACAATTGTCCTTGCATCGTTAGGAGTAAGATTAATCTCATAGCCGACTCCAGTATCATTGTCCTCGCCATAAAGACCGAAGCCAAAAGTTCCGTCTTCATCGCGGCCGCCCCAGTAGCGTGGGCTTGCCGATGATACGCTATTTTGAATTAAATCACACGTTGGCATTAGCGCAGCATGACGCACAATTTCCCGAGCCCTCTCCAAACCGCAGGCTTTTACGTGCCTCTTCGGTATTAAGTCATCTCGGCCATCAAGGCCAGCAACTATAATTGAAGCGATGTCTTTCAGTTGCGGGAAAAACCGTTTCAGGACTTCTTTTCTCACTGCCGCAATTTCCTCTTTTGAAAAGTGTTGGTCAGTTGTGATTTTCATTTTAATCACCTACTATACCCCTGCCAAGGAGATTTGTGCCACCTGTGTGCGCCGCTAAAACATAATCCAGAGTTTCAACCGCGCGCCTGATGCACTTGCCAGTATTTCCTGTAAAACTACCAGGCAACTTTAGCGCAACTTTAACTTCTAAAGGTATTCCCTGCGCAGAATCAATTATGCTATTATATTCGACAATCAAAATATATCCCGGTTTCCTGCCCGACACGTATTCATCTGCAATTACCGCAGCTTCCATAGCTAATGCCTTTACCCGTTTAATAGTTGGCAAGGATTTTTTGGCTTGTATGTATGCTGCAAAAGCAGCTGCGTATCTTTTGGCACTATCTAAATCTGTTGAAGCAGCGCTCCATTCCTTAATTGCTGCTTCAATTTTATCATCAATCAACATAAAATGATCTAGAAGATTTAGTAAGCCATCCCGAAAATGAGTTGCTGTGCTAAGATTATAATTGGCTGGTATGCCAGCAATAACATCATGAAGAGTTGAATAGGTGTGCCATGGTTCTTGGTTCCACTGCTCTTTGTGATTTAATACGCCTTCAAGTGCTGACTTCAATTGAGCAACCGCTTGTTTATCTTCACTTAGATACTTATCAAGTATTCCCATGCAGTTACTAACAAAACAACCCTTTAAAAATCTTTCTATATTGTATTATAGTAACATATGGAAAGCTTTATATACTCCAAGGCCCTAAGATAATTATTGAAGAGTTAGACTGAACTTAGGTTTAGTGTGTCACATTCGCTAATTTAAGGCTGGCCCGCAAAGGCAGAAGCCTATTAAGTTACGGCTTAGAGCCGAACGTCACCGATTGCCCTTAGGCAACCGGAACGCATCCGTTTTGAGACACTTGAAGTTCTGAATCTCTTCTAATGAAAAACAGGGATGCCTCTGTGAGGCTTGGCTAAAATGATCGCTACAAAAATAAAAAACATGGCACTCAAAAGTTACTTGCAAATAAGTGACGTCAAAACAGACATCATGGCAAGTAAATTCATATTGAAGTGAGTTGCATCAAATACTGCTAAGCTGAATGGATTTCTCCCCGTATAAAAGGTGAAAAAAATGGGTAAAATTAGTCCCGTATCAATAAAATACATAGTACATGCAGGCCTAGAGCTTACAGGCGTAGTTGACAAACCAGACATCATAGGTGCCGTTTTCGGCCAGACAGAGGGTTTGCTTGGTTCCGACCTAGAACTCAGGGAACTGCAAAAATCAGGCCGAATAGGGCGAATAGATGTTAAACTCGAAACGCGCGGTGGGAAAACCAGCGGCGAAATTCTCTTGCCAAGCTCAATGGGCAAATCAGAAACTGCAATCATAGCGGCCTCTCTGGAAACAATCGAACGGGTTGGCCCATGTGATGCAAAAATAAAAGTTACAAAAATCGAGGATGTCAGAATATCAAAGCGCAATCAAATAATTGACAGGGCAAAACAGTTGCTAGCTGCACTCATGATTGAAATGCCGGACTCGCAGGCCTTAACCATAGCTATTACTGAAGATGTTCGCGCAATGGAAGTTACAGAGTATGGCGTAGACAGGCTGCCTGCAGGCCCTGACGTGACAAACTCAGATGAGCTTATTCTGGTTGAAGGCCGCGCCGATGTTGTGAACCTGCTAAGATATGGCATCAGAAATGTTGTTGCGATGGGTGGCACGAAGCCCTCGCAAACTGTTGTCAACCTGACAAAAACAAAAACAGTTACTGTCTTTGTTGATGGCGATAGGGGTGGCGAGCTGATAATCCGTGGCCTCGTAGACAACGGCGCAGAGCTCGACTTTGTGGCGAAAGCCCCAGATGGCAAGGAAGTGGAAGAACTGACATTAAAGGAAATAAATAAATCACTCCGATCAAGAATAGCCTGGGAACAGGCAAAAAGTGATTTCAAAAACCCGAATGGCAATAACTATGTAGCCAGCCAGCAGCAAGCCCCAAGCCCAATTACGCGCGTAGTTGAAGTGGTAAAGACCGTTGGTTTTGGCGTGTCAGCAAAAAGTAACAGTGAAAACGCCGAGCCAGCAGAAACTGCAAAGACTACATCGCGGCCAGCATTAAAAGAACTCAAAGCTATGGCCGAAGAGCTAGTTGGCACAAAGGGCGCTTTTGTTCTGGATGACGGCCTGAACATATTAGGCCGCGTGCCGGTAAAAGAGCTCGAAGACACTCTGCAAAACATTTCTGAAGGTGTTTTTGCTATTGTAATGGATGGGTCGGCCGAACAAAAAATGGTAAAAGTAGCCGAAGACAAAGATGTAAAATATATCGTAGCGCCGAGCTCATCTGCAAAAAGCAGGAAGACAAAAATACTGACTGCCGAAGAATTATAACGCAAATTCGCAGTTGGAATTAGCTGCGAGTTTGCGAATAAAAAATCGGACTCAAATCAGATTTTTTATAGCCAGTTTAAATTTTTATATATTTTATTTTTACATTTCCAAAATAGTATTCCGACAATAATTCCGAGCACTGCCCCACCAATCACATCAGTCATCCAGTGCTCCTCAAGCCAGAGCCGCGAGAATCCTACTAATATTGCCCAAATAAAAAATAAAGCTGCCCCAAGTATTCTAAAATCATATTTTTTGGGCTTGCTCGCGAGCAGATAGGCACCTATTAAAGTTGCAAGCAAAAACGCAAGCGATGCATGCCTTGAAGGAAACGAAAGCATGTCAACCATGTGCGGCCTTGGCCTTTGTGCCAGCCATTTAACTGCTGCTGTAATCGCATATGTTGCAATCCCGCCCAGCGCAAGCAGAGCAGTAAACTTCCGGTCACGGGCAACACGCCAGTAATAATAAAGCGCGGCCAGAATGACTGCAATCACCGAAACTGTAATTATCCAGAACAAGAATGCCAGCCACTCAAGGCCAGGCTGATTGCTCACAGCAACAACCCAATGAAATAACTCTTTGTCTATCGGCAGCGGCATTAATACCATAGCCTATTAGGTAAATGCGGGTTTTTAAAACGTTGTTAGGATTTAAGAGTTAAAAGTTTGTACTGCTTCGCCAGTTTCTTAATCAGCATATCTGCCGCAACAGTTTCTCTTTTCGCCTTCGCGTAGTACCTTCCGCCTTTCAGATAAACTCGCTTCCATTTCTTCTTGAACTGCTTGATAAATTTTTCCTGAATTTTTGCTGGTGGGCCAATAATTATTTTTTCTTTCGGCAGCAGCTTTGCTGGCAGGTAAAACCAAAATACTGCCTTGCCTTCGCCTGGCCAGTACCAATTTGAGTTCAAAATCAGAAAGTCATGATTTTTTATCTCGCGCTTCAATGTTTCAAACAATTTTAATAGCTTGCAGCCGACAACATCTGTTTTGCCATGCGCAGGCTTGGCTTGCAGCACAAACAAATCATAATTCGGCTCACCCTTGAACTGCAAGGACTCAATATTAAACTGTTTCACTTTAAAAAAATTTGCAGATGGGTTAGCCAAAAATTTCTTGGCGAACTTCTTGAGCTGTCCGAACTTCTCGTCGCCTAATGCTGCCGCTGCGTTTCTTGTTGGCTCAACCGGGTCAATTACTATAATTGGGCTCTGCAGCTTAGATGCATTAATTAAGCTAAATATTTTGTTCTTGTTTTTATATGTTCGGTTAACATCGATTACATCACCATGCTTCCACTCCGCTGCGTTTTGCAGCAACTTCATAAAAGAACCATAATAGATTGTAAGAATTTCTACTGCATGGCCTGAGAAGCCCGTAATGTAAGACTCTGCACCATAAACTCCGGCTGCCTTGAAGAATTGTTTTGCCAGCCTGACTTCTGTTTGCAGCTTCCTGTTTGCTTTTAGTCTGTCACAAACCCAATACACATGCAGCGGCGAGTAATCAGTCAGATTGAGCGCATCCGATAGCCAAGAAATTGCCAGCACGGGCACGAATTCTAAAATTAAATTATCGTAGCTGACATTGAAATAATCGCGCGAGCCGTGCAGCCGTTCAACTTTCTTGAAAACTAGTTTTATCGCGCGCCCCGCAATATCGGACAGGTTTGAAGTTTGGCTTTTGTATTTATCATAGTTAAACAGAATAAAAAAATCTATGTCAGAAACGCCGGGCAGCCAAGTGCCCTTCGCAACCGAACCACCAATTAAACATTTTGCAGAAAGCTTTAATTTTTTGAGCGCGGCATTAACTTTCATCTCAACTTCTTTTACTATTTTTTCTACTCTGGCCTGCTCGGCCTTTGTCGGTGTGCATAGGCCTGCCACCTCTTCCATGATTTTTTTGTATTTCATAGCAGTATGAGTGGGCCGGGCAGGGATCGAACCTGCGACCTTCTGCCTTTTCTCGTTGTAAAGCCGCCTTTTCGGGATCGTAGATCCCGCTTTTTCTTTGGCGGTTTCACAGAGCACCTTTCTTTTGAAAGAAAGGGGCTGTGTTGTGAAGCAGACGTCATACCATTGTCTACAACTTAGTGTTGTTCTAGACCACCGGCCCTTGCTTTTGTAGTTTAAATAATCCTTATAAATCTATACACTAATTATATTATATGGGGGAATGGCCACTGCACAAGTATTTGGATGTGCTAGTAGTGCTTTTCTTCATAACTGCAATTTTCACGTTCATCGCATTTGATTTTGGCTCTTCGCAGCAAAATAAAGTTACTGGCAGTTATTGGCAGGAAATCCACCCTGCACACGCCTACACAAATGCAACATGCGGTAACAACCGAATTGAGGGCAGTGAGGCTTGTGACGGGTTTGACGACTGGCCATGTCCGCGCAGATGCACATTACAATGCACGTGCCTGCCATCCTCAAAACGTGTTCTTGATTTATC
>JAHFKX010000081.1 GCA_023245115.1 Candidatus Woesearchaeota archaeon | reverse complement strand
AAGTTCTGTAAGTTCAAAGACAAACGCGAGGCAATTGAGGTTGGCATACGTGTTGGTTTTGCATACGTTACGAATGGCGTCGTTTCAGCGCCGCTCGAAGGTTTAGTAGAAGTTAAACTTAAGCAAAGAAAAGACGGGCGCGAGTATCTTGCGCTTTACTATGCCGGCCCTGTTCGTGGTGCCGGCGGAACGGCTTCAGCAGTTTCTATTCTGATTGCAGATTACGTGCGTAAAAAAATGGATATTGCTGATTATGATATCTTGGATGAAGAGGTTAAGCGCTATCAAGTTGAAATTGACGACTATACGACAAAAGTTGCGCATCGGCAGTATGTGCCGGGCGTTGAAGAAATAGAAATGATGGTGAGAAGCTTTGGCGTGGAAGTGACCGGCGACCCAACAGAAAAATATGAGGTCTCACAGCAAAAATATCTTCCGCGGGTTGAAACAAATCAGATTCGGGGCGGCATGGCGCTCGTACTTACCGAGGGGCCCAGCCTTAAGGCAGAGAAGTTATGGAAGCAAATTTCAAAGTGGGGCGCACAATTTGGTTTAGAGCGCTGGTTTTGGCTCAAGGATTTTGTTGCACTTAAACAAAAATTACATACAGTTGGCACAAAAACAGATACAACAGTAAAACCATTGGACACGTACTTGCATGATTTAGTTGCAGGCCGCCCAGTATTTAGTTACCCAATGCGCGCGGGTGGTTTCCGTTTAAGATATGGCCGGGCAAGGCTGACTGGTTTTGCAGCAACAGCAATTCATCCGGCGACTATGCAGATACTTGATGATTATGTTGCAACCGGTACGCAAATTAAGACAGAACGGCCGGGCAAAGCTACGATATTTAATCCCTGCGATACAATAGAAGGGCCAATTGTGCGGATGAAGGACGGTTCCGTTCTCAGGCTGCAGGATGAAGTTAGTGCGAGAAAGATAAGACGGCAATCTGAAGAAATACTTTATGTTGGTGATTTGCTAATAAGCTATGGTGATTTTTCTGAAACTGGCCAGCGATTAGTACCCGCAGGCTATTGCGAAGAGCTATGGGCGCAGGAAGCGCTTATGGTGTTAGAAACAAAGCCAGAACTAAAAGAAAAATATACTACAATCGCGACGGATCATCTGAAACGCAAATCCATGGCAA
Organism: Candidatus Woesearchaeota archaeon; assembly: GCA_023245115.1. GTDB lineage: Archaea > Nanobdellota > Nanobdellia > UBA10117 > UBA10117 > JACOYC01. Next base: position 3,018 of record JAHFKX010000081.1, on the reverse strand, counting down.
ATATTTCTGCAAGTTTAGCAATAGAAATATCACAACAATTGCAAGTTGCGCTACACCCGCAGTTTACATATTATTGGCGCGAAATTTCAAACGCGGATTTTTTGAAGCTCAACAATTGGTTCAAGACAGCGCCGTCGAACGAGTTTCCTATTGAGTTGGGTGCGAAATCCGTGCTTGAGTTGTTGGGCTGCCCACACACAGTAAGAGATGGGAAAATTTATTTTTCGGATGACGATTATTTAATTCTTAAGACGCTGCTGGCCAGTAATAATTACTCCGGAAATACTGGTTTAGAGTGTATAAATTCAGTTTCACCAATAAAAATTAAAGATAAGGCCGGAACGTTTATCGGGACCAGGATGGGCCGGCCTGAAAAGGCAAAACTACGAAAGTTAAAGGGCTCTCCAGTTGTGTTATTCCCAGTCGGCAGAGAGGGCGGCCGGTTGAGAAGCTTTCAGGAGGCACTCGAAGTCTCAGCAGTTACTTCGGACTTCCCGATTTTTATCTGCCCCGCTTGTAATAGCAATACAATTTATCCTGTTTGTGAAAGTTGCAATGTCTTAACAGAAAAATGGCGTATTTGTCCGATGTGCAAAAGGAAAACAAAGCTCACTAAATGTCATACGGATACTGTTGCGTTTGAGCGAAGAAAGATTGATTTGACAAAATATTTTACACTGGCATTGAAACACATTGGCGAGGAGCAAGCCCCCATTCTTGTCAAAGGTGTTCGAGGCACGTGGAATAAAGATCACTTGCTCGAGAATTTGGCGAAGGGCATGCTCCGGGCGAAATATAGGTTGGCAGTCAATAAAGACGGTACAATACGTTATGATATGACTGAGATGGGGTGTACGCATTTCAAGCCCAAGGAAATTGGCACGCCGATAGCAAAATTGAAAGAGCTAGGCTACACGCACGATAAAGACGGCGCATTATTAGAAAACGATGAACAGGTTTTAGAAATAATGCCGCAGGACGTAATATTGCCAAGCTGTCCCGAGGCAGGCGATGAGACTGCGGACGATGCACTGATGCGAATTTGTAATTTTATTGACAGTCTGCTCGAGAAATTTTACAAAATGCAGTCATATTATAAAATCAGGAACAAGAATGACTTAGTTGGCCAGCTCGTGGTTGCGCTCGCACCGCACACATCTGCAGGGATAATTGCCAGAGTCATAGGTTTTTCAAGAACACAGGGCTGTTTTGCACATCCCTATTTACATGCGGCCTGCCGCCGCAATCTTGATGGCGATGAAGTAACTATCATGCTGGCACTGGATGCACTGGTAAACTTTAGCAGGCAATATCTGCCAGATATCCGGGGCGGCCGGTCAATGGATGCCCCGCTAGTTCTGACAACTATGCTGGTGCCGGAAGAGGTCGATTCAGAAGTATACGGTTTGGATATAGCAACAGTTTACCCACCGGAATTTTACGAAGCAGCTGCGCAGGGCAAGATGCCATCAGAATTCAAAATAGAACAGATTAAAGACAGGCTTGGTAAGGTAGGCCAGTACGAAGGCATGGGCTACACGCACGAAGTTTCAGATATGAATTCAGGCATTAGAGTTTCTGCCTACAAATCAATACCGACGATGGTGGAAAAACTTGAAGGTCAGCTCGAACTCGCACGCAAGCTCAAAGCGGTGGATTTCGATGATGTGGCCAGATTAGTCATAGATAAGCATTTTATTCGCGACATAAAAGGAAATCTCAGGAAGTTTACTGGACAGGAAATACGATGCATTACATGTAATGCGAAATACCGCCGCGTTCCGCTGTCTGGTGTCTGTTCATCTTGCAAGGGCGGCAAGCTCGTATTTACAATCGCAGAAGGCTCGATTAAGAAATACCTCGAAGCATCAATGAAGCTCGCAAAATTTTGCCCGCCATATATGCAGCAATCTATGGATCTTTTAAATAGGCGAATAGAATCTATTTTCGGGCGGGATGCAACAAAACAGGTCGTCTTAAAAGACTGGTTTGGGGGTTGAGATTGAATGAAAATACGCTGTCCATCGGGAAGTTTGCACGAGGTTGCGCATGCAAGAGAGTGCGAGCACTGTCTGGCTGAAGTGCCGAAACCAATATTGCATTCGCTTTTACATGAGCGTGATAGAGTAAGGACGCCCAAGGAAAAGCCGGCTTTTGGTGTCGGTACGCTAGTTGCAGAATGCCTGAGGCAATCATACTATAAATTAACTGAAGAAGAAATTCTTGATTTAGATAAGTTATGGATTTTTTCCCGCGGGCATGCAATCCACGAGTTTATAACAAGAACACTTGAGGATAAAAAAGAAAAAGAAATTTTCATCAAAGTTGAATTTCCCCAGTTTGATGTCATCGGATTTATAGATGCAATGCATCACGACGTAGTTTATGAATTTAAAACTACAAATACAATTCCCGAAACGCCGCAGACGCATCACGTGTTACAGGCGCAGGGATATTATTCGATGCTAAAGCAGGAACAAAAAGAAAGAATAAACAAAATAAAAGTTATTTATTTAAGCCTGCAAAAAATAAAATCTTTTGATGTTCCAAAGCGCGATATCCTGCCGTTTTTAGAATCGCGGGCCGCGCAGCTGACGCTTGCGCTGCGGTATAAACTGCCACCCGAACGGGAGGTAGGTTGGCAGTGCAAGTACTGTGAATTTTATGATATGTGTTTTAACCGTGATTCAAGCCTAACTGGTGCTGCACTTGTAGATGCATTAAAAGTCGCAAGAGAGTTGCGAAATCAGCAGACAAATGGCACGGTACAAACAGACAATAAAGTTCAGGCAACACTGCCATAGTCCGTAAGTTTTATTAAACTAGCAATAGACTTACTCTTGGCCACATAATATGGTAGCAATCGGTGAGATAGTTATAACGTTCGGACAGATTCTGATAGCACCATTTAAAAATTTTGAAATGCTTTGGATTATTATTCCAATTTACATGAATTGGATTATAACAGACTACTGGCAGGAGCGCAAAGGCACTAATTTTGGGAATCCCATGAGCAAT